>NZ_QKRU01000001.1:0-247086 GCF_003234055.1 Pseudomonas sp. 57B-090624 | reverse complement strand
CACCCCGAACAGCCCCGCGTAGAAGATCGGCAGCTTGGGGTTCAGGCTGCTCGCCGCCAGTCCCTCCAGCATTCCCCGCCGCCAGGAGCCCGGCGTCCCGGTACCACCTCCCTCGTGCAGTTGCAGCCGGCGCCGCGCCATCAGCGCCTGTCCACCCAGCCAGAGGAAGTAGGCGCCACCGAGCAACTGCAGCCCCCGCCACAACAGGCCGCCCTCGGCCGGCAGCAGGCTCAACGCCAGCAGCACCAGCAGCATGCTCGCCAGGTTGGCCAGGGCGATACCCGCCGCGCAGCCATCGGCATGTCGGCGACCCCGGGTCAGGGCAGCACGCAGCAGCAGGAAGAAGTCCGGGCCGGGGGACAGCAAGGCGGCGAAGTGGGTGCCGGCAACCAGCAGGAACAGAGCGAACATCGACAGGGCCTCCAGGGATCGAGGCGCCAGTGTCATGGCCCGGCAACGGCCCGGTCTTGGAGAAAACTCAGGTGCGCGCGGCGCGGCGGAACTGCCCCGGGGTCACTCCGGTGAAGCGCTTGAAGGTGCCGGAGAAGTGCGCCTGGTCATAGAAACCGAGACCCAGCGCCACCTCCAGCGGCGTCTGGTCCCCCAGCAGCAGGCGTTTGGCTTCGCGCACCCGGCGCTGCAACAGGTAGGTGTGTGGCGGCACGCCATAGGCACGGCGGAACGCCTCGATCAGGTGGCGCGGATGGCGCTGCACCAACGCCGCCAAACGCTCCAGGCTGACGGCCTCGGCATGGTGGGCCTCCAGGTAGTCGCGCAGGAAGGCGGTCATGCCCCCATCCCGGCTCGCCGGCGCCGCCGCACGCAATCCGCCATGGCGCACGAAGACGCGCTCCAGCAGGGCCAGCAGCTCGCTTTCCAGGGTCAGCGGGTCATTGCGCCCGAACTCCTCGGCCAGGCGCGCCAGCCCCGCCGCGACGGCACCGTCGTCCACCGGATTGAGCGCGGTGAAACCGGTCGGCAGGCGCTTGCGCCCCAACAGCGCCGGC
Organism: Pseudomonas sp. 57B-090624; assembly: GCF_003234055.1. Classification (NCBI taxonomy): domain Bacteria; kingdom Pseudomonadati; phylum Pseudomonadota; class Gammaproteobacteria; order Pseudomonadales; family Pseudomonadaceae; genus Pseudomonas; species Pseudomonas sp. 57B-090624. The sequence goes on along the minus strand of NZ_QKRU01000001.1, from coordinate 246,079 downwards.
AGCCGTGCCTCCTCGATGTAGAGCATGCGGTAGACCAGTCGCTCGCTGATGGCATGCCCGGTATGCGGCTCCTCCGGGTTCATCAGCGACAGCGTGCCCGCCGCCAGGGCATGACGCGCGCCCCGGCACTGGTAGCCACCGATACCCTGGAGGATCGCGCCGATGGCGAACGCATCGTGGCTGTGACGGCCGAAGGGCTGCCCGGAAAAATCCGCATGGAACAACTCCACCCCTGGCAGCCAGGGGCGAGCGAGCATGCGGTTGGCGTCCAGCCTCAGGCCCCTTTAAGCACGGCGGCATAGCCTTCGCGATAGCTGGGGTAGAGCGGCTCCCAGCCAAGGGCGCGGGCGCGGGCGTTGCTGCAACGCTTGCTGCCGGAACGGCGCACGGTGGACTCCTCCGCCCACTCGGTCACACCCAGGGTCTCGCGCAGCCAGCCCACCACCTCGTGCAGCGGCGCCGGCGCATCGTCGACGCCCAGGTAATCCCCGGCAAGCTTCACGCCACGGGCATCGGCCTGGAGCAGGAACGCCAGCAGGCCGGCGGCGTCCTCGGCGTGGATACGGTTGGCGAACAGCGGCGGCTCGCTCACCACGCGGTAGCCCATGCGCACCTGCTTCAGCAGCCATTCGCGGCCGGGGCCGTAGATGCCGGTCAGGCGCACCACGGTCGCCGGGATGCCGCTGCTGCGGGCCAGGCGCTCGGCCTCCAGCATGATCCGCCCGGAATAGCTCTCGGCCTCGGCAGGCGAATCCTCGTCGACCCACTGGCCATCCGCCTGGGCGTACACGCCGCTGCTGGACACGAAGAGCAGTCGACGCGGGCGCTGGCCGGACTGCTCCAGCCAGGCCAGCACATGACGCAGGCCCTCGACATAGGCGGAGCGGTAGCCGGCCTCGTCATGCTGGCTGGCGGCGGCGCAGTAGACGAGGTAGTCCAGCTGGCCTTGCGGCCAGCCCTGCGGTCGGGCGGGGGCCTCGAGGTCACCTGCGACCGGCAGCACGCCGACGGGCAGCGCCGAGGCATTTCGCCGCAACCCATGGACGGACCAGCCGGCATCCAGCATACGTACGGCAAGCCGGCTGCCGACATCGCCGCAGCCGGCAATCAGTAAGGAAGGAGAGGCGGACATAGGGGCGGGCTCCTGGGAAAAGTGCAGAGCATAGGGGGCGCAGGAGCAATCACCAAACCCCCGCCGCCGAGCCGGAGAAAGGTAATAAAGTTACATTGTCACTTTTACAAACAAGAATTACTTGCAATAATGCTCACCCTTTTGTCCGTGACACCCCTACCGAATACGGACGAAACCGCAATTTTCTTTTCAGGTCCGGCCATGAAACCTATTGCATCCCTCGTCCAGCCCACTCTCGTCTCCCGCTTCTCCCGCCCCGTCGCGGCGCTGATGATCAGCCTGATGCTGCTTCCGGCTGGCGCGGCGCTGGCAGAGGAGCCCGGCACAGCGGCACCGGCAGCGGTACAGGCTCCGGCAACCGCAGCGGCACCGGGTGCCACGCCGGCCGCCCCGGCGCAGGCTGGCGCGCCCGAGTCCGTCGGCCTGACTGCCCTGCGCGAATCCATCGACACCCTGGGCCCGCAGGCCACCCCGGAGCAGATCCGCGAGGCGACCCGCCAGAAGATGCAGGAGCGTGGCGCCTCCGCCGAGGAGATCACCGCCACCATGGACCGCCTCGTCGAAGGCGAGAAGCTCGGCCAGGACCTGGCCGCCGCGCTGAGCGGCGCCGCCCTGGATGGCACGCTGGCCGGCGAGGAAGCCGACAATGGCCTGGGCCACGACCTGTCGCCCTGGGGCATGTACCAGAACGCCGACATGGTGGTTAAGGGCGTGATGATCGGCCTGGTACTGGCCTCGATCCTCACCTGGACCGTCTGGGTCGCCAAGGGCATCGAGCTGCTGGGCGCCAAGCGCCGCCTGCGCGAAGAGCTGGCCCGGCTGAAAGCCGCACGCAACCTGCCGGAAGCCGCCGAAAGCGCCAGCCGCGAAGGCAGCCTGTCTCGCGTCCTGGTGCACGACGCCCTGGAAGAGATGAAGCTCTCGGCCAATACCCGCGAGAAGGAAGGCATCAAGGAGCGCGTCAGCTTCCGCCTGGAGCGCCTGGTCGCCGCCAGCGGCCGGCAGATGAGCCAGGGCACCGGCGTACTCGCCACCATCGGTTCCACCGCTCCCTTCGTCGGCCTGTTCGGCACCGTGTGGGGCATCATGAACAGCTTCATCGGCATCGCCAAATCCCAGACCACCAACCTCGCCGTGGTCGCCCCCGGCATCGCCGAGGCCCTGCTGGCCACCGCCATGGGCCTGGTGGCAGCGATTCCCGCCGTGGTGATCTACAACGTCTTCGCCCGTTCCATCGCCGGCTACAAGGCCCAGGTCGCCGACGCTTCCGCCCAGGTCCTGCTGCTGGTCAGCCGCGACCTCGACCACCTGCCTGCCGACCGCAACCAGGCCCCGCACATGGTCAAGGTGAGCTGATCCGATGGGCCTGCATCTGAACGAAGGCGGTGACGATCTCCAGGAAACCCACGAGATCAACGTCACCCCATTCATCGACGTCATGCTGGTGCTGCTGATCATCTTCATGGTCGCGGCGCCCCTGGCCACGGTCGACATCAAGGTCGACCTGCCGGCCTCCACCGCCAAGCCCGCGCCGCGCCCGGACAAGCCGATCTACCTGAGCATCAAGGAAGACCAGAGCCTGTACCTGGACAACGTGCAGGTCCCGCAGGAGCGGCTGGGCGCCGAACTGGACAAGCTGACCAACGCCGACAAGGACAAGATCATCTTCGTCCGCGGCGACAAGTCGGTCGACTACGGCAAGCTGATGGAAGTGATGGACGCCATGCGCGGCGCCGGCTACCTGAAGATCGGCCTGGTGGGACTCGAGACGGTCGGGAAGTAGATGAGCCAGGCAAAACGAAACCTGTCCTGGGCCATCAGCCTGCTGGTGGTACTTGGCCTCCATGTTGCGCTGTTCTGCTGGGCACTGTTCTGGAAAGTCAGCGCTGACCCCATCGAACTGCCACCGGCAGCCATGATGGTGCAGCTCGAACCAATGCCGGCCCCCACGCCACCGCCAGCGCCTCCACCACCTCCCCAAGTCGAGCCGGAGCCCGACCCCCTACCGCAGCTGGCGGAAGCGCCCAAACCCACCATTGCCATCGCCCCGAAACCCAAGCCCAAGCCGAAACCGCCGAAACCAAAACCCCCGGAGCCCAAGCCCGAGCAAAAGCCCGAGGAGCAGGAGTCAACCAAGGAGCAAGTCGACGCCCCCACGGCGCCAACCCCACCGAGCGATGCCAAACCCGCCGCCCCGCAGGAGAGTATGGCCAGCGCCATGACCCAGGCCCGCGAGACCTGGATGAGCAAGGTCTCTGCACGTCTGGCGAGGTACAAGCGCTATCCGGAGGATGCTCGCCGCCGCAATTTTACGGGGTCTACCATGGTGGAGTTTACGGTCGACGCTGAAGGCAAGGTCGTAGCCTATACCTTGATTAGCAAGTCAGGCAGCGCGTCTCTGGACCGGGCCAGCCTGGAGGCAGTCCGGCGCGCCCAGCCGCTACCCCCTCCACCGCCGGAAATATTGGGCAACGGCGTGGTAAAGGTGAAGGCACCTTTCAACTTCAATCTGACGGACGTCCGCCGCTGAGCTGATCCGCCCCCGCAAAGGGGGCGGCTGCTGTTGGTTCCATTGAGAGCAGCCGCTATGCTTGGGCCACTCCAATGGAATAAGACTATGACCCTCACCGAACTGCGCTACATCGTCACCCTCGCTCAGGAACAGCACTTCGGCCGCGCGGCGGAACGTTGCCACGTCAGCCAGCCGACGCTGTCGGTGGGCGTGAAGAAGCTCGAGGACGAACTGGGCGTGCTGATCTTCGAGCGCAGCAAGAGCGCGGTGCGCCTGACCCCGGTGGGCGAGGGCATCGTCACCCAGGCGCAGAAGGTGCTGGAGCAGGCCCAGGGCATCCGCGAACTGGCCCAGGCCGGCAAGAACCAGCTGACCGCACCGCTCAAGGTCGGCGCCATCTACACCGTCGGCCCCTACCTGTTCCCCCACCTGATTCCCCAGCTGCACCGCGTCGCACCGCAGATGCCGCTGTACATCGAGGAGAACTTCACCCACATCCTGCGCGACAAGCTGCGCACCGGCGAGCTGGACGCGATCATCATCGCGCTGCCCTTCGCCGAAGCCGATGTGCTGACCAAGCCCCTCTACGACGAGCCCTTCTACGTGCTGCTGCCGGCCAACCATCCCTGGACGGCGAAGAAGACCATCGACAGCGAGCTGCTCAACGACAAGAGCCTGCTGCTGCTCGGTGAAGGCCACTGCTTCCGCGACCAGGTGCTCGAAGCTTGCCCGACCCTGCGCAAGGGCGGCGAGGACAGCGCCAAGCACACGACGGTCGAATCCAGCTCCCTGGAAACCATCCGCCACATGGTCGCTTCCGGCCTCGGTGTCTCGATCCTGCCGTTCTCGGCGGTAGACAGCCATCACTACGCCCCGGGTGTGATCGAGATCCGCCCGCTGACCCCGCCGGTGCCGTTCCGCACCGTCGCCATCGCCTGGCGCGCCAGCTTCCCGCGCCCGCGCGCGATCGAGGTACTGGCCGACTCCATCCGCCTGTGCTCGGTGGCCCGCCCGCAGCAGGCACAGGCCGAACCGCAACCGGCATGACCGAGCTCTCTCAGGTTCCCGTCACCGTGCTCAAGGGCGTCGGTGACGCGCTGGCGGAGAAGCTCGCCAAGGTCGGCCTGGAGAACCTCCAGGACATCCTCTTCCACCTCCCGTTGCGCTACCAGGACCGCACCCGCGTGGTGCCCATCGGCGCGCTGCGCCCCGGCCAGGACGCGGTGGTCGAAGGCACCGTCACCGGCGCCGACGTGGTCATGGGCAAGCGCCGCAGCCTGCTGGTGCGCCTGCACGACGGCACCGGCGCGCTGAGCCTGCGCTTCTACCACTTCAGCAACGCGCAGAAGGAAGGCCTCAAGCGCGGCACCCAGCTGCGCTGCTACGGCGAAGCCCGCCCCGGCGCCTCGGGCCTGGAGATCTACCACCCCGAGTACCGTGCACTCAATGGCGACGAACCGGCCCCGGTGGAGCAGACCCTGACGCCCATCTACCCGACCACCGAAGGCCTGACCCAGCAACGCCTGCGCCAGCTCAGCCAGCTGGCGCTCGCCCGCCTGGGCCCGGAAAGCCTGCCGGACTGGCTGCCGGAGGAGCTGGCCCGCGACTACCGCCTGGGCCCGCTCGACGAAGCCATCCGCTACCTGCACCGGCCGCCGCCGGACGCCGACCTCGACGAACTCGCCGAAGGCCAGCACTGGGCCCAGCACCGTCTCGCCTTCGAGGAGCTGCTCACCCACCAGCTTTCCCTGCAGCGGCTGCGCGAAACCCAGCGCGCCCAGCAGGCGCCCCAGCTGCCACCGGCGAAGACACTGCCGCAGCGTTACCTGGCCAACCTCGGCTTCAAGCCCACCGGTGCCCAGCAACGGGTCGGCGCCGAGATCGCCTACGACCTCGCCCAGCCCGAGCCGATGCTGCGCCTGGTGCAAGGCGACGTCGGCGCCGGCAAGACCGTGGTCGCCGCGCTGGCGGCCCTGCAGGCCCTGGAGGCCGGCTACCAGGTCGCGCTGATGGCGCCCACCGAGATCCTCGCCGAGCAGCACTTCCTCAACTTCAGCAAGTGGCTGCAGCCGCTGGGCATCGACGTCGCCTGGCTCGCCGGCAAGCTCAAGGGCAAGGCGCGCGCCGCCGCGCTGGAGCAGATCGCGGCAGGAGCCCCCATGGTCGTGGGCACCCATGCGCTATTCCAGGACGAGGTGCAGTTCAAGCGCCTGGCCCTGGTGATCATCGACGAGCAGCATCGCTTCGGCGTGCAACAGCGCCTGGCCCTGCGCAAGAAAGGCATCGACGGCCGCCTCAGCCCGCACCAGCTGATCATGACCGCCACGCCCATTCCGCGGACGCTGGCCATGAGCGCCTATGCCGATCTCGACACCTCGATCCTCGACGAGCTGCCCCCCGGGCGCACGCCGGTCAATACCGTGCTGGTGGCCGACAACCGCCGCATGGAGGTGATCGAGCGGGTCCGCGCCGCCTGCCAGGAAGGGCGCCAGGCCTACTGGGTCTGTACCCTGATCGAGGAATCCGAGGAGCTGACCTGCCAGGCCGCGGAAACCACCTTCGAGGAGCTCTCATCCGCCCTTGGCGAGTTGCGCGTGGGACTGATCCACGGCCGCATGAAGGCGCCGGAGAAGGCCGCGGTGATGGACGAGTTCAAGCAGGGCAGGCTGCAACTGCTGGTGGCGACCACCGTGATCGAGGTGGGCGTCGACGTGCCCAACTCCAGCCTGATGATCATCGAGAACCCCGAGCGCCTGGGCCTCGCCCAGTTGCACCAGCTGCGCGGGCGCGTCGGCCGAGGCAGCGCCGCCAGCCACTGCGTGCTGCTCTACCACCCGCCGCTGTCGCAGCTGGGCCGCGAGCGCCTGGGCATCATGCGCGAGACCAGCGACGGCTTCGTCATCGCCGAGAAGGACCTGGAGCTGCGCGGGCCGGGCGAGATGCTGGGCACCCGGCAGACCGGCCTGCTGCAATTCAAGGTTGCCGACCTGATGCGCGACGCCGACCTGTTGCCGGCCGTGCGCGACGCCGCGCAAGCCTTGATGGAACGCTGGCCCCAGCATGTGAGTCCGTTATTGGAGCGCTGGTTGCGACACGGCCAGCAATACGGTCAAGTGTGACGTGGCGCACATTGCGCCGGTCGCCTGACCCATCAGTCACCCAGGCCGCTCGTTATACTCCGGGCAGTCGCTTTTTCGCTGGATGCCACCCATGACCGAAGTCGCTCTCGCTCCAGATTCAGAACCCCACGCCCCGTCGGTGATCCTGCAACTGCTGGACAAACTGGGCCTGGCCTACCAGATACGCCTCGAAGAGCCCTCCCTGGAGCCGGCCCGTCGCGTACAGGCGGTTCTGCTGGAGGACGCCGTCGGCACCCTGCTGGTGTTCTACCCGCGCAACCAGTTGCTGGACCTCAACCGTCTCGCCGAACTCACCGGCCGCAAGCTGGTGGCGGTGAAGCCGGAGCGTTTCGACCGCATGCTCGGCAAGCACGACCTCAACACCCTGCCGGCCCTGCCGCCCTTGACCAGCTCGCCGTGCCTGTATGACGAGCGCCTGCTGCAGGAACCGCAGCTGCTGATCGAGTCCGGCCACTCCGGCGTATTGCTGGAACTGGCCGTCGAGGACTTCCGCCAGTTGCTGAGCAAGGCCAGCGCCGCCCGTTTCGGCGTGCCGCTGAGCAGCATCCGCCTCAACCTCGATCGCCCTGACGACGACCGCGCCGAGATCACCCAGGCGGTGCAGGCCTTCACCGCCCGCCGCATCCAGCAGCGCCTCGAGGAAACCATCGAGATCCCGCCGCTGCCGGAAACCGCGCAGAAGATCATCAAGCTGCGGGTCGATCCCAACGCCACCGTCGACGACATCACCGGCGTGGTCGAGACCGACCCGGCCCTGGCCGCCCAGGTGGTGAGCTGGGCGGCGTCGCCCTATTACGCTGCGCCCGGGAAGATCCGCTCGGTGGAGGACGCCATCGTCCGCGTGCTGGGCTTCGACCTGGTGATCAACCTCGCCCTCGGCCTGGCCCTGGGCAAGACCCTGAGCCTGCCCCGTGAGCAGCCGCAACACGCCACGCCCTACTGGCACCAGGCGATCTACACCGCCGCCGTGATCGAGGGCCTGACCCGCGCCATCCCCCGCGCACAGCGCCCGGAAGCCGGCCTGACCTACCTCGGCGGCTTGCTGCACAACTTCGGCTACCTGGTGCTGGCCCATGTCTTCCCGCCGCATTTCACGCTGATCTGCCGCCACCTGGAGGTCAATCCGCACCTGGCGCACGGCTATGTCGAGCAGCACCTGCTGGGCATCACCCGCGAGCAGATCGGCAGCTGGCTGATGCGCTTCTGGGACATGCCGGAAGAGCTGGCCACCAGCCTGCGCTTCCAGCACGATCCGCACTACGACGGCGCCCATGCCGCCTACCCGAACCTCGTCTGCCTGGCGGTCAGCCTGCTGCGCGCCCGTGGCATCGGCACCGGCCCGGTGGAGGAAATCCCCGACGAGCTGTTCGAGCGCCTGGGGCTGTCCCGCGACAAGGCCGAGGAGTCGGTGAGCAAGGTGCTGGAGGCCGAAGCCGCGCTGCGCGAGCTGGCATCCCAGTTCAACCCGCCGCACTGACGCGGGCAGTCGAAGAAAAGGGGCCTCGTGGCCCCTTTTTCATTGCTGCGCTGGCGCCTCGCCGCGCACTACTTGAGCAGCCCCCGACGCTTGGCGAAGACCCCGGGCAGCGCCTCCAGGCTCAGCTCCAGCAATTGCTTGACCGCAGGCCGCTCGTAGAGCTCCGCATAGGCCCGCACATCGTCGCTGGGCATCTGCCGGTAGGCGTACAGCATGAAGGACTCCACCGCCTGCTCACTGCTGGCGCGGATGCCGTCGGCCTGCTTGGCGGTCTGTTCGGCCAGGGCCTTCTCGCCGATCTTCTCGCCGCGCTGGCGCAGGGTCAGCATGGCCAGGGTCTTGCCCACTTCGTAGCGCAGCAGCGTCGCCAGATCGGTGGTCCGCGCCGCGCGGTCGAGCCGGCGCACCAGCTCCAGGCGATCGGCACGCGGCGGCTTGCTCGCCAGCTGGGTGCGGTAGCTGGCCAGCCCTTCGCCCACATCGCGCTCAGCCGCAGTGAAGCGCTGCGCCAAGGGGCTATCGAGGGCGGCCTCCACCTGGGCGAGCTGCTCGGCGCTGACCTTGGGTGCGACGGCGGCGGCCAGGTCACGGCACATCGCGTCTGCTTCGAAGGCCTTGTTCAGCTGCTTGAGGTAGCGTTCCGGCGCGCCGCGCTGCAACAGCGGGCCGCTTTGCTCGCAGAGCAGCCGTACACCGGCCAGCTCGAAGGCCTTGGCCAGATCGTCGGGTTTCGGGGCCGCGAAAGCGGTGAGGCTGCCGAGCAGCAGCGGTAGGGCGAGGAGGGCACGCATGAGCTGGATTCCATCGATACGAGCACCCCTCGCCAGAGAGGGGCGCACAGGAACCAGCCTAGCGAAAGCGCCGCGCGCCGACCAGCGACGACACGGACGAATGCAGATCAGGCAGCCTTTTTGGCGGCCGCCTTCTTCTTCGGCACCAGGTACTTGGTCAGGCCCTGGAACCAGATCACCAGCGCGGGGTTGCCCTGAATCTGGATGTCCTTGTTCTGGATGCCCTGCATGAAGGCCAACTGCTTGTTCTTGGCGTTCATGGTGGCGAAGCCGTAGGCGCCGTCCTTGAAACCGATGGCGAAGGCCGGGGCCTCGGCGGTACCGCGCCTGCTGGTCACGCGCTGGTCCCTCACGATGAAGTGCCGCGCGACCTTGCCGTCCAGGGTATGCAGCTGGAAAACCAGGTCCTTGCCGGCGAGCTGCTCCTGAAAAGCGGCATTGTCACGGCTGGCCTTGGCCATCAGGCGGCCCAGCATCCAGAGGAGAAGACGGAATTTCATGCGCACGAGCCTCGGCTGAAAATGGAACGGCGGCGCATTGTAGCGGTTTGCGAGAGGGACTACAGCCAGACTTGGGATGGGCAGGAAGTGCTCTCAGATCACACCCGGAGCCTGGCGGCCCCGGGTGTCCATGGCCTTAGTTGACCGCGTCCTTCAGGGACTTGCCCGGCTTGAAGGCGACGGTGTTGCTGGCCTTGATCTTGACCGGTTGGCCGGTCTGGGGGTTCTTGCCCGTGCGAGCACCGCGGTGGCGCTGCAGGAAGGTGCCGAAACCGACGAGGGTCACGCTGTCCTTGCGGTTCAGCGCACTGGTGATTTCTTCGAGAACGGCGTTGAGTACACGATTGGCCTGATCCTTGGTGAGATCGGCCTTTTCGGCGATGGCGGCGGCGAGTTCCGGTTTACGCATAGATGCCTCTTTGACGGTTTGTTGTTTTTGTGTCCGTGCTGTCCATCCAGAACAGCGCCCAAGGCGCCGCAACAGCTCTGCGCTGCGGCAGACCAGAGGGAGGATGGCATGCCGCAAAGGGCCGCGCCAGTGTTGTCCGACAGTTTTGGACGCGATCCCGAGGACTATTCCGACAGAAGGCCGGCCATTCACGCCAGCAAGGGAGGCAGTTCACGGTTCAGGGCCAGCTTCTCCTGCACTGCCGCGCCGGTCAGCGCGTAGCCCAGCAGACGGCCACCGGTGTCGCGGCACAGGGCCTTGATGTCGGCACCCGCGCCTTCCACGGTCCAGGCGCCTTCCAGGCCACGGGGCGGAGGCGAGACCACCAGCGGGCAGGCAGGCGTCTTCACCGTCACCGGCATCGGCCCGTAGCTGACGGCGGTGGCGTTGCCCGCCAGGGTCTGTGCCAGTGCCCGGGCGCAGGCCATCAGCGGCATCACGTAGAGCAGGTTGATGCCATCCACCTCGGCGCAATCGCCCAGGGCGTAGATGTTGGCGTGGGAGGTCTTCAGGTGGCGGTCCACCATCACCCCGCGGTTGACGTCCAGCCCGGCCGCCGCCGCCAGGGCGGTGCGGGGTCGCAGGCCGACCGCCGAGATCACCAGGTCGCAGGCGATGCGGGTGCCGTCCGAAAGGTGCGCATCCAGCCCATCACCGGCGTGGTTGAGGCTGGCCAGCACCGGGCCGAGGTGGAAGCGCACGCCCAGCCCTTCGAGGCCGGCCTGCACCGCTGCGGCCGCCGCCGGGTGCAGCAGGCCGGGCATCACCTGCTCGCAGGGCGCCACCAGCTCCACCTCATAGCCACCCAGGCTCAGGTCGTTGGCGAATTCGCAGCCGATCAGGCCGGCGCCGAGGACCAGCACGCGCTTCTTGCCCGCCGCCGCGTTGCGGAAACGCGCATAGTCCTCGAGGTCGTTGATCGGGAACACCGCGTCCCCGGCGTCGCCCTCCACCGGCACGCGGATGACCTCGGCGCCCCAGGCCAGCACCAGGTCGCGGTACTCCACCGCCTCCTCGCCTATCCACAGGCGGCGGTGGCCCGGGTCGATACCGGTGATGCGGGTGTGGGTGCGGATCTCGGCCTTCAGCTGATCGGCCATGGCGCCGGCTTCGGCCATCGCCAGGCCGTCGGCGTCCTTGTTCTTGCCGAAGCCGGTGGACAGCATCGGCTTGGAGTAGGAGCGACCATCGTCGGCGCTGATCAGCAACAGCGGCGTCTCGCCGTCCAGCTTGCGGAACTCCTTGGCCAGGTTGTAGCCGGCCAGGCCGGTCCCGACGATCACCACGGGTGCACTCATCTCTCACTCCTCAGCTGCAAAACGACGCGACGGCCCGGGGGCCGTCGCTGAATATCGGGGGATGTCGCGGATCAGGCGATCTCGATCATCTCGAAGTCGATCTTGCCCACGCCACAGTCGGGGCAGACCCAGTCCGGCGGGATGTCTTCCCAGCGCGTGCCCGGGGCGATGCCCTCGTCCGGCAGGCCCAGGGCCTCGTCATAGATGAAGCCGCAAACCACGCATTGCCACTTGCGCATGAGCACCTCCTCCAGGCGAAAAACGTTGAGACCCTACTCCAATTGCCAACCCCTCGCCAAGGCTTGGCGCGGCCCGCCCGACGGAGGTTGGGCTCAGATCGCGGTGAGGAACGACACCCCATAGACACCGACGAACCCGGGGCCTTCGCGGTGGGGCTGGCCCGCCACCTGGTCGCCCTGGTCGAGGTTCAGCACCCGCTCCACGCGATGCCGGTGCAGATTGGCCAGCAACCGGCGCGCCGGCAGCACCGGCTCGTCCTGCACGCCATACAGCTCGCGGTGCAACGCCGGCAGGCGGTACCAGGGCAGGGTCGGCTTCTCGTGGTGGGCGTTGTGGTAGCCGAAGTTGAGCACCAGCAGATTGAGCAACGGCGAATGGCCGAACGGGTTGGAGAAGGTGTTGCGCTGCTCATAGGCCGCATCGGGCCGCGCGCCGGCCGGCTGGTCCAGGCCGACCACCACCTCGTAGGTGTGCTGGTGCATGTCCATCAGGCGCATCACCCAGAGGAACAGCAGGTAGGCCAGGCCGTAGCCCAGCAGCGCCGGCCAGGCCAGCAGGCCCAGGGCGGCGAAGGCGGTTCCGCGCAGCACCAGCCAGCCCAGCACGCGACGACGACGGGCGCGATAGCCCTCGACCAGGAAGGGGCTGGCGATCACCGAGGCATGCATCAGCAGCTCCACCGCCGGTACATGCAGCCACTCCAGCGCCTGCACCGCGCGCAACAGGGCGGGCCGCGCCAGGAGCAGGGCGCGGTAGTCGAAAGCGACCACGTCGGCGCGGTCGACGTGATGGCGCATGTGCTTGCGCCGGAGCCCGTCGTAGTCCCCGTAGCAGCCACCCACCAGCACGCTGAGCAGACTGCCCAGGCGCGCATTCCATTCACGCTGGAGGAACACCGCCTGGTGCGCACAGTCGTGGATCAGGTAGGCACCGATGACCATCCCGTGGGCCAGCGCCAACACCCCCAGGGGCCAGCTCCAGGGTTCGGCCAGCACCATCAGCGCCAGGCCGCCGCCCCAGGCAGCGACGGCATAGAGGGTCGCGAGCAGGGTCGGCCACAGGCCGTCGTCATGGCGCAGGCGGGGCAGTTTCATGCATCACCTCCGATCCAGCGGCGGAAGTGCTCGCGCTCGGTGTCGCCCATCCAGCGGTTCACCTGCCACAGGTCCGCCACCGGCTGGTCGGTGAAGGGCAGGGTGTGCAGGTAGCGATCGGGGCCGAACTCCGGCGTCATGCTGCTCAGGCTGGCGCCACGTCGCCGCTGGGCACGCCATACCGCCTCCCAGAAGCGCTGGTGGAACGCCAGGCAGTCGGCGTACTCCGGTGCGGCCGGGTGCGGCACCTGCGGCCCCTGTGGATAACCCACCCGTCCGTGCACGTGCCGGACCTGTTCGGCCACCGCCAGCAGCAGGTCCCAGTCGTCGTCCAGCAAGCGCTCGGCGACCACCACCCAGTGGCTGATGTCCGCCGTCAGGCGCAGGTCCGGCAGTTGCCGCAGCAGCGTCTCGGTGACCCAGGGATTGAACATCGAGCGCCCGCGATGGGTTTCGAAGCTCAAGGGCACGCCCAGCTCCGCCTCCAGCTCCAGGGCGGCGGCGAAGAAATCGCGCTGCACCGCCAGCGGCCAGGCATCGCAGCCGGCGATCACGTTGCACAGCAAGGGCCCCAGCGGCCGGGCGGCCCGCACCTGGCGCCGCAGGTCCGCCAGGTGCTCGGCGGGCGTCGCATGGCGATCGGGTACATAGCTGCCACCGGTGCAGATCTCGGCGATGAAAGGCAGTCCGTGATCGCTCAGCACCTGGCCCAACGCATCACGGGACTCGGGCGCTTCCGGCACCGCCGCTTCGAGGCCGTCGAAGCCGGCCTCCAGCGCCAGGCGGGCCGCCTCGTCGGGCGCTCCGTGGAAACCCCACAGGGTCTTGAATAACTTAAACTGCATCGCATTCTCCACGCCCGGGATGGGCCGATGGGGAGGCGAGAGCAACGGCCGTGCCAGCCAGGTGGCAAGCGGACAAAGCCGTTGTTTTAAATGCAGATTTGCACATTAATAAACCAACGGCCGGCCCGCGCCCCTTCGCGTCCCTGCACGAAGACCGTGCAAGAGCATGCAAATCTGCACCATGAACACCACATCCGAGGAAGCCTCGATCCATGACCCGCCGCCACAGCCAGAGCAATCGCCGCGCCGTCGCCCAGGCGATCATCCACATGGACGAAAGCTGGATCGCCCTGTTCGCCGACCTCGGCCTGGGCGACCTCTGCTACAGCGACCTGTTCACCCACATGTGGCTGCGCCGCGACCAGCAGCTGCGCAAGACCGACCTCTACGCCTGCATGCCCAGCATCAGCCGGCGCACCGCGGTGAAATACGTGCAGCAACTGATCGACCAGGGCCTGCTGGAGGAAACCGGTTCGGATGAAGACAGGCGGGTGCGCCAGGTGGCCCTGACCGAGCCGGTGATCGAGCGCCTGGAGCGCTTCTACGACCAGGCCTGCGAACACTTCGCGGCACTGGCCAGGGGCTGAAGCGAAAGGGATACGGGCCCGCCGCCTTGCACGGGGGCCCGGGGGTGGATCAGCCGATCTCGATCATCTCGAAGTCCAGCTTGCCGACGCCGCAATCGGGGCACAGCCAGTCGGCCGGCACGTCTTCCCAGCGGGTGCCCGGCGCGATGCCGTCGTCCGGCCAGCCCTGGGATTCGTCATAGATCAGACCACAGACCACGCATTGCCACTTTTTCATTATCGTCCTCGGCGGAACTCACGGTTTGGCGCGCAACCTATACCAAACGCGCCACAGCGCCAAGACGCCGGGCGACGGGATGAAGAGCGCCTGCGGCAACCCGCCACCCCACGAAAGGCCCCTGGCACCGTGCTAAACTCCCGCGCCGCCCAGACCGCCAGGACCATCGTGCCAGACGCCGCCCTCGCCCATCCGCCCCGCTGGCTCAGCGCCACGCAACTGCACCCCGCACCCGCCGCCGGCCTGCGTGACTGGCTGTTCGACCAGGGCTCGCTGACCCGTCGCCTCACCGCCCTCTCCGCCGACGCCTTCAGCGTCACCCCGCTGGTCGAGGGCTGGCAGGTGCTGCGCAACGACGAATGCGTCGCCCTCGGCGTGCCGGGCGGCAGCCAGGGCTGGGTCCGCGAGGTCTACCTGCGCGGCCATGGCGAAGCCTGGGTATTCGCCCGCAGCGTGGCGGCGCGCAGTGCGCTGGAAGGCTCCGGCCTCGCCCTCGGCGAGCTGGGCAGCCGCTCCCTCGGCGAGTTGCTGTTCAGCGACCGCGCCTTCGCCCGCGGCCCCATCGAAGTCACCCGTTATCCCGCCGCCTGGCTGCCGGCAGAGGTGCGCGCGGAGCGCCTATGGGGGCGCCGGTCCTGTTTCCGCCGGGGTGAACTGGCGGTGCTGGTGGCCGAGATATTCCTGCCGACCCTGTGGCAGCAGGCCGGTATCGAGCCCGTATAATCCGCCCACGCCCAGCGGAGACCGCCGATGTACCTCAAGCTCCTGCAATCGCTCAACCGCCTGCACCCCCGCGCCTGGGACTTCGTCCAGCTGACGCGCATGGACAAGCCCATCGGCATCTACCTGCTGCTCTGGCCGACGCTCTGGGCGCTGTGGGTCGCAGGCCAGGGCCGCCCGAGCCTGAAGAACGTCCTGGTGTTCGTCCTCGGCGTGGTGCTGATGCGTGCCGCCGGCTGCGTCATCAATGACTACGCCGACCGCAACTTCGATGGCCACGTCTCCCGCACCCGGGCACGGCCCCTGGCCAGCGGCGCGATCAAGCCGCGCGAGGCGCTGGTGTTCTTCGCCGTGCTGGTGGCGCTCAGCTTCGGCCTGGTGCTGCTGACCAACGCCACCACCATCTGGCTGTCCTTCGGCGGCCTGGCCCTGGCCGCCTGCTACCCCTTCATGAAGCGCTACACCTTCTACCCCCAGGTGGTGCTCGGCGCGGCCTTCTCCTGGGGCATGCCCATGGCCTTCACCGCCGAGACCGGCGAGCTGCCGGCGGCGGCCTGGTTGCTGTACATCGCCAACCTGCTCTGGACGGTGGCCTACGACACCTACTACGCCATGACCGACCGCGAGGACGACCTGAAGATCGGCGTCAAATCGACCGCCATCCTCTTCGGCGACGCCGACCGCCTCATCATCGCCACCCTGCAGGGCCTGGCGCTGCTGTGCCTGTTGCTGGCCGGCAGCCGCTTCGAACTGGGCCTGTGCTTCCACCTCGGCCTGCTCGGCGCCGCCGCCTGTTTCGCCTGGGAGTCCTGGAGCACGCGCACGCGGGATCCGCAGGCCTGCTTCAAGGCCTTCCTGCACAACCACTGGGCGGGAATGGCGATCTTCATTGGCCTGGTGGCCGACTACGCGCTGCGCTGAACCCGCGCAGCGCGGACTTCGAGGTGAACAGCAGGCTCAGGGCTTGGCCACGTGCCAGACCTGCATCTTGCCGTCCCCGGTCCTGTCACCGGCCTTCTTGTCCATGACGAAGGTGTACAGCGGCTTGCCGTCATAGGCCCACTGGCTGGTACCGTCGTCACGCTCGACCAGGCTCCACTTGCCCTCGGCCTTGGCGCCGGCCTCGGCCATCAGCGGTGGCCAGTTCTTCGCGCATTCGCCGCTGCAGTGGGACATGCCCATGGCGTCCTTGTCGAAGGTGTAGAGGGTCATGCCCTGGTGGTCGACCAGCATGCCGTCCTTCTCCATCGCCGGCTCCGCCGCCAGCAACGGCCAGGACAGCAGGGCGCCGGCCAGCAGGGCCAGGATCTGTGGATAGGTTCTGCTCATCACGTTTCTCCTCGGGAGGGATCACCTCGGCCCGGCCACTCCCCGGCCCCACTTCAAGGGGGTACGGCAGGCAGGCAGCCGGCCCCTCGGGAGGGGCCGCGCCGGTCCGGCTCCGGCATTGCGCCGGTGGCCCGCTGAGCATAGTCGAGGGTGCGGCGCCGCCCGTCGACGGGCGGCAGGGCCCGGTGGCAACATCCCGGTGTCATATAGCTGCAATAATTCCGTTATCTAATGCGCGCAAACCAGCTGAACAAGCGACCCGAGGCGGATACATGGTTGGCAAGAACATCCTGATAGTCGACGACGAAGCGCCCATCCGCGAAATGATCGCGGTGGCCCTGGAAATGGCCGGCTACGAGTGCCTGGAAGCGGAGAACACCCAGCAGGCGCACGCCATCATCGTCGACCGCAAACCCGACCTGATCCTTCTCGACTGGATGCTCCCCGGCACCTCCGGCATCGAGCTGGCCCGCCGCCTGAAGCGCGACGAACTGACCGGCGACATCCCGATCATCATGCTCACCGCCAAGGGTGAGGAGGACAACAAGATCCAGGGCCTGGAGGTCGGCGCCGACGACTACATCACCAAGCCCTTCTCGCCCCGCGAGCTGGTGGCCCGCCTCAAGGCCGTGCTGCGCCGCGCCGGCCCCACCGACAGCGAAGCGCCGATCGAGATCGGCGGCCTGCTGCTGGACCCCATCAGCCACCGCGTCACCATCGACGGCAAGCCCGCCGAGATGGGCCCGACCGAGTACCGCCTGCTGCAGTTCTTCATGACCCACCAGGAGCGCGCCTACACCCGTGGCCAGCTGCTGGACCAGGTCTGGGGCGGCAACGTCTACGTCGAGGAGCGCACCGTGGACGTGCACATCCGCCGCCTGCGCAAGGCCCTGGGCGATGCCTACGAAAACTTGGTGCAGACCGTGCGCGGCACCGGTTATCGTTTTTCCACCAAAGGCTGATCCCACCGAACAAGGAAGCGATCGTTGAACCAGGACTGGCGTCGCGCCGTAATCCGCCGTTTGCTCCTCCTCCTCGTCGCCTGCCTGCTCGGCGGATTCATCACCGGTGAGTACGGCTGGGCGCTGGCCGTCGGCCTCGGTGCCTACCTCGGCTGGACCCTCAGCCAGCTCCTGCGCCTGCACAAATGGCTCAAGGAACACAAACCCGACGAGCCGCCGCCGGACGGCTACGGCCTGTGGGGCGAAGTGTTCGACAGCATCTACCACCTGCAACGCCGCGACCAGCGCGTGCGCGGGCGCCTTCAGGCGGTGATCGACCGCGTGCAGGAATCCACCGCCGCCCTCAAGGACGCCGTGGTGATGCTCGACAGCGAGGGCAACCTCGACTGGTGGAACCGCGCCGCCGAGAACCTGCTGGGCCTCAAGACCCCCCAGGACAGCGGCCAGCCGGTGACCAACCTGATCCGCCACCCGCGCTTCAAGGAATACTTCGAGCAGGAAAACTACCGCGAGTCCCTCGACCTGCCCTCGCCGGTCAACGACCGCCTGCGCCTGCAGTTCCACATCACCCAGTACGGCAACCGCGAGCACCTGATGCTGGTGCGCGACGTCACCCGCATCCACCAGCTGGAACAGATGCGCAAGGACTTCGTCGCCAACGTCTCCCACGAGCTGCGCACCCCGCTGACCGTGATCGCCGGCTACCTGGAAACCCTTCTGGATAACGTCGAGGACGTGAACCCGCGCTGGGCCCGCGCCCTGCAACAGATGAACTCGCAGGCCGGGCGCATGCAGAACCTGCTCAACGACCTGCTGCTGCTGGCCAAGCTCGAAGCCACCGACTACCCCTCGGACAACCAGCCCATCGCCGTCGACACCCTGCTGCAGAGCATCCGCAACGATGCCATCGCCCTGTCCGGCAGCCGCCAGCACAGGATCACCCTGGAAGCCGACGCCGACTGCAGACTGCGCGGCAGCGAGGCCGAGCTACGCAGCGCCTTCTCCAACCTGGTGTTCAACGCGGTCAAGTACACCCCCGACGGCGGCGACATCCGCATCCGCTGGTGGAGCGACGAGCAGGGCGCGCACCTGGCCGTGCAGGACTCCGGCATCGGCATCGAGGGCAAGCACCTGCCGCGCCTGACCGAGCGCTTCTACCGGGTCGACTCCAGCCGCGCCAGCAACACCGGCGGCACCGGCCTGGGCCTGGCCATCGTCAAGCACGTGCTGATCCGCCACCGTGGCCGCCTGGACATCAGCTCCGTGCTCAACCACGGCAGCACCTTCACCTGCCACTTCCCGCCCAGCCAGGTCGCGCCGCGCGCTTGAGCGCGCCACGCGGCACCGGGCCCGGACAGGGCCCGGCGTCTTGCAAACTGCGGTTCCAGCCCTCACCCTTAGCCGATCATTCGCTGACCAAAGCCCCCAATGGACCCGTCCCCCGCTAGTTCACTGTCTTCCTATTTCGCCGACTTCGGCCTCGTCCTGTTCGCCCTGTTCCTCGTCGTGCTCAACGGTTTCTTCGTGGCCGCCGAGTTCGCCATGGTCAAGCTGCGCGCCACCCGCGTCCAAGCCATCGCCGACAAGCACGGCTGGCGCGGCAGCATCCTGCGCACCGTGCACAACCAGCTGGACGCCTACCTCTCGGCCTGCCAGCTGGGCATCACCCTCGCCTCGCTCGGCCTCGGCTGGGTCGGCGAGCCGGCCTTCGCCCACCTGCTCGGCCCGGTGCTCAGCGCGGTCGGCATCGAGTCGGAGAAACTGGCCCACGGCATCTCCTTCTTCACCGCCTTCTTCATCATCTCCTACCTGCACATCGTGGTCGGCGAGCTGGCGCCCAAGTCCTGGGCCATCCGCAAGCCCGAACTGCTGTCGCTGTGGACGGCGGTGCCGCTGTACCTCTTCTACTGGCTGATGTACCCGGCCATCTGGCTGCTCAACGCCAGCGCCAACGCCATCCTGCGCATCGCCGGGCAAGGCGAGCCCGGCCCGCACCACGAGCACCACTACAGCCGCGACGAGCTCAAGCTGATCCTCCACTCCAGCCGTGCCCGCGACCCCAGCGACCAGGACATGCGCGTGCTCGCCTCCGCCGTCGAGATGGGCGAGCTGGAAGTGGTCGACTGGGCCAACTCCCGCGAGGACCTGATCTACCTGGAGCATGACGCGCCGCTGGCCGACATCCTCAGCGTGATCCGTCGCCACAAATACAGCCGCTACCCGGTGCACAACGCCCAGACCGGCGAGTTCATCGGCGTGCTGCACATCAAGGACCTGCTCCTGGCCCTCTCCGCGCTCGACAGCCTGCCCGAGTCCTTCGACCTGGCCGAACTTACCCGTCCCGTGGAACGCGTGACCAAGCACATGCCGCTGTCGCGCCTCTTGGAACAGTTCCGCCAGGGCGGCGCGCACTTCGCCCTGGTCGAGGAAGCCGACGGCAAGGTGGTCGGCTTCCTGACCATGGAAGACGTGCTCGAAGTGCTGGTCGGCGACATCCAGGACGAACACCGCAAGACCGAACGCGGCATCCTCGCCTACCAGCCCGGCAAGCTGCTGGTGCGCGGCGACACCCCGCTGTTCAAGGTCGAGCGCCTGCTGGGCATCGACCTCGACCACGTCGAGGCGGACACCCTCGCCGGCCTGATCTACGAAACCCTCAACCGCGTCCCCGAGGAAGAGGAAGTGCTGGAGACCGAAGGCCTGCGCATCATCGTCAAGAAGATGAAGGGCCCGAAGATCGTCCTCGCCAAGGTGGTCAGCATCGGCTGATCCGCCACCCGCGACAAAAAACGGGGCCCACGGGCCCCGTTCTCGTTCCCGCCTCCCTTCCCTGATCTAGAGTTCACCTGCACCTGCCGTTTCGCTTGCGCCTGGCCCCGAGCCCGGTGCTGGCGTGCGATGCCGTCGGCCGCCCGTGCTGAACCCCCATCAACGCTGCGGTGTGCCACGGGTTCCGGTCATGACGGCTCATCGCCGCGCCGCCACCGGCCCCTCGCCGCAAGGAACGCGGAGTCACTCATGATCATCATCAGTTCGCGCAAGGACTTCTCCAATCCCGACCAGCTCTCCGAAACCGGCCACCTCATACGCGAGGTGGACCTGGCCAACGACACGGTCACGGCGGTGCTGGACTTCAAGGACCTGCTGCACCTGGTCAAGGGCAAGCGCCTGCTCCTGCTGGTGCACGGCTACAACAACGAGCAGTACGAGGTGTTCGACTCCTACCAGGTGATCGAGCAGCAGGCCATGGTCCACCTCGCCAACGCCTACGACATGGTGCTCGGCTACTCCTGGCCCGGCGGCGACCAGAAGCTCGACTGGTGGCAGGCGAAGAAGCGCGCCAACGCCGTGGCGCGGATGTTCCGCTTCCTCCTGGACAACCTCTCCGGGAACGCCGGCGCCGTGGACGTGATGTCCCACAGCCTCGGCGCACGGGTCACCCTCAAGGCCCTCAAGGGCTCGCCCGGGCGCATCGTGCGCAACTACTTCTGCACCGCGCCGGCGGTGGACAACGAATGCTTCGAGAGCGACGAGGAGTTCGCCGACGCCATCCCCTCCTGCGAGCGGGTGTACATCTTCCACTCCTCGCGGGACGAGGTGCTGCGCTTCGCCTACGCCTCCTCCGAGCAGGACCTGGCCCTGGGTCTCTACGGCCCCGAGGACAAGACCTATATCGAGGTGGCCACCCGCACGGTGTTCGTCGCCAACTGCAAGAAGGTGGTCTCCAACCATGGCGGCTACAAGCGCGCGGGGGCGGTGTACGCCTACATCCAGGCCAGCTTCGCCGGTGGCCTGCAGCGCTTCGTCACCCTGTGAGGGAGGCCCGCTAGAACAGGTCCAGCTGCCCACCCGCCGGGGGCGCAGGTGGTGCGGCGGGTGGCGGCGCCATGACGGGTGCCGGCTCCGCGCTGGCCAGGCGCGCGGCCAACCCGGCCGCCCGCTCGGCACGGGTGCTCACCGCCTCGGCCAGGCGCTGCGGCAGGCCCCAGATCTCCACGCGCTGCTTGGCGCGGGTGATGCCGGTGTAGAACAGCGAGCGGCTGAGCAGCGGGCTCGGCTGCTCCGGCAGCGCCAGCAGCACCTCGCGGAACTCCGAGCCCTGGCTCTTGTGCACCGTCATGGCGAAGGCGCTGTCGTGGCTGGGCAGGCGCGCCGGGGCGAAGGGCCGGTGACCGCCTTCCCCCTCGAAGAACACCCGCAGGCCGTGGGGCGTGGGCAGGCAGATACCGATGTCGCCATTGAACAGGCCCAGGGCGTAGTCGTTCTGCCGCACCATCACCGCGCGCCCCGGGTACCAGCGCTCGCGGCTGGCGATGCCCAGGCGCCGCTTGATCCGCGCCTCCAGCGCCTCGTTGATGCCATTGACGCCCCAGGGCCCCTCGCGCTGGGCGGTGAGGGCGCGGAAGTCGGCGAAGGCGGCGAAGGCAGCCTGCGCATCCCCGGTGCGCGCGGCGACGATGAAGGGCGCGTAGCCGGCGTCCAGGCGTTCCAGCAGCGGGCCCTGCAACGGGCCGGGGTTCCAGCCGAGATCGGGGCGCGCCTCACGCAGCAGCTCCAGGGTGCCCCGCGCGTCGCCCGCGTTGATGCGCCGCGCCAGCTCGCCGATGCCGCTGTCGCCGGCGAAGCGGTGGCTGTGGGTCAGCAGCACCACGGCGTCGCCCAGGCGCGAACGCGGCTGCTCCACCGGCACACGCTGGCCGGTGATGCGCTCCAGATCGGCGCTGGCGGTGGCATCCAGGCCACGGCCTTCACACAGCTCGGCGAACACCGCGCCGGCCTCCACCGCCGAGAGCTGGTCCTTGTCGCCCAGCAGCACCAGGCGCGCGCCGGGGGGCAGGGCGTCGAGCAGCTTGGCCATCAACGCCAGGTCCACCATCGAGGCCTCGTCCACCACCAGCACGTCCAGGGGCAGGGGGTTGTCGGCGTGGTGGCGCACCTGCGGGCTGTCGCCACGGCTGCCCAGCAGGCGGTGCAGGGTGCGCGCCTCCTCCGGCAGCAGGGCCTTGATGGCGTCCTCCACCGGCAGCTCGGCCTTGGCATTGCGGATGGCCTCGGCCATGCGCGCGGCGGCCTTGCCGGTGGGCGCGGCGAGGCCGATGGCCAGGCGCTCGCCACCAGGCTGCTCGAGCAGCGCAGCGAGCAGGCGCACCACGGTGGTGGTCTTGCCGGTGCCGGGGCCGCCGGAGATCACCGCCAGGTTGCGCCGCACCGCCTGGGCGGCGGCCAGGCGCTGCCAGTCCGGCTGCTGGGTGTTGCGGGCGAACAGCCGCGCCAGGGATTCCGCCAGGCGCGCCTCGTCCACCGGCGGGCGGGCGCCGGCCATGGCCAGCAGGCTGGCGGCCAGGTGCGTTTCGTAGGCGTGGTAGCGGCTGAGGTAAAGGCGTTCGCCGTCCAGGGTCAGCGGCGCGTAGCCACCGGGCTCCGCCACCAGGGGGGACGCACGCAGGGCGGCGAGCCAGGTGGGCAGGGCGGGCAGGTCGAGGCCCGCGACGCCCTCGTCGAACACCCGCTGCCCGGCCAGGCGCGCCAGGGGCAGGCACACGTCGCCATTGGCCAGGGCCTGGCAGCACAGCGCGGCGGCGGCGGTGACCGCCTCGCCGGCATCCGGGTCGAGGCGCAGCAGGCTTTCGGCGAAGAAACGCTCCAGCGGGCCCAGCGGCCATTCGGCGAGCTTCATGGGCGCCCCTCCTCGAACAGGCGATCCAGGGCATCGAGCAACGCATCGTCGGGGCGGTGGAAATACACGCCGGCCTCCGGCATGCCGCGCAGGAACAGGTAGTAGGCGCCGCCCAGCTGCTCGCTGGCGAAGCCGTCCAGGCGCAGGCGCAGGAAGCGCCGCAGCGCCACCAGGTAGATCAGGTACTGCAGGTGATAGTGCTCGGCGGCGATGGCCTGCTCCAGGCGTTCGCCGCCGTAGTAGCTGGCGTCCGGGCCGAGCCAGTTGGACTTGTAGTCGGCGATGTACCAGCGCCCCTGGTGCTCGAAGGTCAGGTCGATGAAGCCCTTCATGAAGCCGTTCAACTGATCGAACTCCAGGCGCTCGGCGGCCAGGCGCATGGGCTCCGGCAGGCCGTGGGCGGGGTCGGCCAGCACCGCGCGCAGGCCCTGGATATCCAGCTGCGCCACCGGGAAGGTGAAGCCCAGCTCCGGCAGGCGCCGGCGCGGTTCGAGGGCGGCCAGGCTCAGGCCCTGGCCGTCGAGGTCGGCATCCAGCACCTTGCGCAGCTGCTCGATGGCGATCGCCGCCCAGTCCTCGGGCAGGCCGTGGCCCAACAGGTGCAGCGGCACCAGGTCCTCCAGCTCGCCCTCACCGCGCACCCAGTCTTCGAGGATGGCGTGCAGGCAGGTGCCGGCACGGGCGCCCCGGGGGAAGCCGTAGAAGCCGGCCCCCGGGTCGGTGGCCGGGGGCACGAAGAAGGCGTCGCGGTCCGGCGCTTCCATGTGCATGCCGGCGGCCAGGCCGGAGAAGCTGCCCACCCGCCAGGCGCTGTGCAGGCCGCGTTGCAGGTGCGACAGGGCGGCGGGTGGCGCGGCGCGGGTCTCGCCCTGGGCGCTGGCCTCGGCGTCGCGACAGGGCACCAGGGCGATGGTGCCTGCGCTGGCATCGGCCAGGCCCTGCAGCTCCCGGCGCAGGCCGGCGCCATCCAGCGCGGCGAGGTGGCCGGCCAGTTCGCCGAGCAACGCCTCGCCAGGCAGCTCACGGCCGTGCAGCAGCCAGGCGAGGGCGCTGCTGTGCAGCCCGTCCTCGGGCAGCTCGCCGTCCTTCTTAGCCCTGGGCAGGGCCACCGGCCCCCAGTGCAGCCACAGGCGGTCACGGGCACGGGTCAGCGCCACGTAGGCCAGGCGCAGGCGCTCGGCGAAGCGCTCGCGGCGGGCGCGCTCGCGGTTGTCGTCGTAGTCGGCGCCACCCAGGTCCAGCAACGGCGTGCCGTCCTCGGCATGGCAGGTGATGTCCTCGTCGCGGCGCAGCAGCGCGCCGTCCCAGAGGTAGGGGCAGAACACCAGCGGGTATTCCAGGCCCTTGCTGGTGTGCACGGTGACGATCTGCACACGCTCGGCATCGCTTTCCAGGCGCAGCAGGGCGTCGTCGCCGTGGCTCTCGGCCGCGCGCTGGGCGTTGAACCAGGCCAGCAGCGGTTCCAGGCCGGGACGCTGGAGGCTCTCGGCCTGCAGCAGCTCGGCCAGGTGCAGGAGATTGGTCAGGCGGCGCTCGCCGTCGGGCAGGGCGATCAGCCGTTCGGCCACGCGCTGCTCGTCGAGCCAGGCGCGGAAGGCGCGCATGAAGCCCTGCTGCTGCCAGAACTGGTGGTAGCGCTCGGCGTCTTCGCGCTCCTGGTCCCAGGCGTGCTCGTCGTCCTGGCAGCGGGCCAGGGCCTGGGCGTCGCGGCCCAGCAGGCGGGTGGCCAGGGCATAGCGCAGCACGCCCTCGCGGCCGGGCTCGGCATAGGCGGCGAGCACCGCGGCCAGCTCCTCGGCCTCGGCGCTGTGCCAGACGCTGTCGCGCCCCCGGCGCACGCTGGGCACGCCACGCACGGCCAGTTGCTCGGCCACCTCGCCCGCCTGGCGGTGGCTGGCCACCAGCACGGCGATGTCGCCGCCGCGCAGGGGCGTGTGCACGCCGGCCTCGTCGAAATAGGCCTCGCCCCGGCCACTGGCGGCCAGCAGGGCGGCGATGCGCCGCGCGGTGTCGATGGCCACGGCATTGCCAGCCTCGCCCTTGCCCAGGGGATCGTCGCCCAGCCACACCAGCTCTAGCGGCGCCCCCGCCTCCGGCAGCACCAGCTGCGCGCGGGCCTTGTCGCTGGCACCCACGGGCGGATAGGCCAGGCCCGGCTCGGCGAAGGGCAGCGGCCGGTCGAACACCCGGTTGAGCGCGGCGATCAGCGCCGGCACCGAGCGGTGGTTGGTGTTCAGGCTGTACTGCCGCGCGGCTTCGTCACGGGCCTTGAGGTAGGTGGCCAGGTCGGCGCCACGGAAGGCGTAGATCGCCTGCTTGGGGTCGCCGACGAAGCACAGGTCGCCGCCCTCGGCCCCCCCCGGGTAGATGCGCCGGAAGATGGCGTACTGCACCGGGTCGGTGTCCTGGAATTCGTCGATCAGCGCCACCGGGTAGCGTTCGCGCAGGGCGGCGGCCAGCGCCTCGCCGGCAGGGCCTTGCAGCGACTGGTCGAGGCGGTTGAGCAGGTCGTCGAAGGCCAGCATGCGCTGCGCCGCCTTGCGCGCCGGCAGCTCGCGGTTGAGGGTGTCGAGCAGGCGCACCTGCAGATCGATCAGCCGCGCCTCACCGGCGGGCCTGGCCTCTTCCAATGCCTCGAAAAGGCCCTGCAACGCCGAGCAGAGGGCGTGCTCGGGCAGCTCGAAACCCTTCTTGCAGGCCTTGAGCAGCGCCTCGCGGCCGAGCTTTTCCAGCCCCGTGGGCGCGGCGAACAGCGCTGCGGGGTCGGCGAAATAGGCATCCAGCTCGCCCTGCCAGAGGGCGAACTTGGCGGCGTCGTAGCTGCGCTTGTTGAGCCCGTCGAAGGCGGCCAGGTCCGCCAGGCAGGCCGGCGCATCGCGCAGCCAGATGTCCCGGGCGTGGGCCCAGGCCTCGCTGGCCGCACCCAGGTCGCCGAGCTCGCCGTCGCGCGGTTCGATGCGCAGGTAGGGCTTGCCCAGGTGCGAGCGCAGGCGCTGGCGCAGCGACTGCGGGGTGATGCGCTTCTGTGCGAGGAAACGCGCCCAGGCGGGCTCCGCCGCCGCCAGCTCGGTGCGCCAGAGGTCGGCGAGCAGGCCGTCGAGCACCTCGCGGTCGTCCGCCGTCAGCTCGCTGTCGAAATCGCCACCGGCTTCGAACGCCGCGTCCTGCAGGGCGCGCTGGCAGAAGCCGTGGATGGTGAAGATGGCCGCCTCGTCGAAGCCATGCACCGCCAGCAGCAGGCGCCGATGGGCGTCCTCGCCCGGGTACTGCGCATGCAGCCCGGCGAGCACCGGGTCCGGTGCCTCCGCGCCTTCATAGACGGCGAGCAGCGCCGCCAGCCGCGCACGGATGCGCTCGCGCAGCTCGGCCGTGGCGGCGGTGGTGTAGGTGACCACCAGGATCTGCCCCACGCCCAGCCGCCGCTCCAGCAACAGCCGCGCGTAGAGCGCGGTCAGGGTCCAAGTCTTGCCGGTACCGGCGCTGGCCTCGATCAGGCTGCGCCCGGTAAAGGGATCGTTGAGCAGGTCGAGGCTCATGCTCCATCCCTCAAATCGTCGCTGGTGAGTACCGCGTTGAGCGCCAGATTGCTGTAGTAGTTGGAGCGGCCGATTCGGCGCTTCTCAAGGAAACCGCTATCGGCGAGCTCCTGCAGGTAACGAGTGGCGGTGAGGCGAGAGACCCCAAGGTCGCGCATGACGAACTCGATCTTGGTGTACGGATGAGTGAACAGGTTGTTGATCAGGTCCTGGCTGTAGAACCTGTGCTGCGCCCTTATCCGATGCTTGTAATCGAGCAATGCCGCCTTGATCGCCTCAATGGTGCCGATTGTCTGGCGCGCGGTTTCCTCGACGGCAGCCAGCATGAAGAGCACCCAGTCCTCCCATTGCTCCTCATCACGCACCGCCTGCAGCAAGCGGTAGTACTCGGCCTTGTGGCGAACGATGTAGCGGCTCAGGTAGAGCACCGGGATGTCGAGCATTTTGCACTTGAGCAGGTAGAGCACATTGACGATGCGACCTGCCCTGCCATTGCCATCGTAGAAAGGATGGATGCTTTCGAACTGGTGATGGATAAGTGCCATCTTCACCAGCGGATCGGCGTCGAACAGCTCGTCGTCGTTGATGAAACGCTCCAAGTCCCGCATCAATTCGATGACACGCTCGGCATCCTGCGGCGGCGTATAGACCACTCTTCCCAGTCCGTCCTTCAGCGTGGTCCCCGGGAGGCGACGCAGCCCTGCGTTGTTGCGCTCCAGCTCAGCCTGGATATCGATGATCTGGTTGGTCGTCAGTAACCCGGTATCGCGCACCGACGCATAGCCGACATGGAGTGCCTGTCGATAGCGCAGGACCTCCTTGGCAGCGGGGCTGTTGGAGGCATCCGGAAATGCATCGTCCCGGAAAAGATCGTCGTGGGTAGTGACGATGTTCTCGATGGCCGAGCTGTCCTTCGCTTCCTGCATGCCCAGCGTATTGATGAGGATGCCTTGGTGGGGAATGGAAGAGGCGACCCCCTTGAGCTCGGCCAACGCTCGGCTGGCCGTGGTCAGCTTGCGAAGTATCGACCGAGACTCGAAACGGAGCGGATCGAGTTCGTGCAACGCGCTCAGATCAGTCATGACGACCGACTCCCTTCATGCATAGGAAGTCGCGATTTTCCGGCATATCAATACACATACGTATAGAAAAGGGCCGATTCCTATACATATCGCGTCTGACCTGCATAGGGATATGCACAAACGCATCACTGTCGCCACGGTTCATGCGTCGTCCTCCTCGTCATCTGCCAGGGCGTCCAGCGCCGGGCCGAGGAGGGTTTCGGCGAGGCGTTCGAAGCGTTCGTCCAGGGGGTCGCGGTCGCGGAAGGCGAGGGCGTACCAGGGGTCGCGGGACTCGCCCACGGGACCGAAGTCGATGCCGTCCCAGGCGAGGCGCGCCTTGCTGCGGGCGGCATCGAGGGGCTCCTTGCGCCCGGGCTTGCGCCAGCCGGAGGCGAAGCCGTGGCTGGCCTTGGTCAGCAGCGGCAGGGGTTCGCACAGGGCTTCACGGTAGGCGCGCAACCAGGGTTCGAGCAGGGCGGCGGCATCGGCCAGGGGGCCGGCCTGCCAGTCGCCGGCGGGCGAGAGCAGGCGGCTTTCACGGGCGATGCCGGGGGTGGCCGAGAGGTTGAGCAGCAGGTGGCGCAGCCAGAAGGGCGCCAGCTCCCATTCGCCGAGGCGGTTGAGGCGCCAGCCGAACAGGCCGTCCTCGGTGACGCCATCCAGCCAGCCGTGGATACGCACGCCGGCCAGGCTGACGTCCACCAGCAGCGGCTGCGGGGCGCTGTCCGGGCGCGCCTCGAACAGGCGCGGGGCGAAGGCACGCACCGGGCCGCGCAGCTGGCCCCAGAGCGCATGGCCCAGCTCGCCGGTGGGCAGCCAGCCGGCGGCGCGGGCGATACGGCGTTCGTCCAGCTCCGACCAGCCGCGCTCCACCGCGTCCAGGGCCAACTGGCGCAGGCCGCGCCAGGCGGGGCCTTCCAGGGCGAAGGGCTCGTCGCTGGCCAGCGCCTCCTCTGCTTCGGCCAGGCGCAGGCCCAGGCGCTGTTCGAGGAGGAAGCGCGCCGGGTGGCGGAAGCATTGGATCAGTTGCGCCGGCTCCAGGGTCAGCCAGTCGGCGTCCGGCTCCGGCAAGGGCAGGGCGAAGGGTGCATCCGGCTCCCGGGGCACCTCCGCCAGGCGCTGGGCCGCGCGGAACCAGGGGGCGGAGAAGCCGGCATGGCGGCCGCCGGCGAAGTTGCCGGAAGCGAAGGGCTGCAGCGGATGGCTGATCAGCACCTGCTCGCTGGCCTTGGCATCGCCTGCGGTGGCGGTGAGGTCGATGGTTTCCAGCAGTTCGCTGATCAGCACCGAGGGCGGCAGGTGCGCGTTGTCGCGCGGGTCGCGGCCCACGTAGCTGAGGTAGAGGCCGTCGCGCGCCGACTGCAGGGTTTCCAGCAGCAGGTAGCGGTCGTCGAGGCGGCGCGCACGGTCGCCCCGGCGCGGCTTGCGGGTGATCAGGTCGAAGCCGGCGGCCGGGGTGCGCCGGGGGAAGGCGCCGTCGTCCAGGCCGAGCAGGCACACCAGGCGGAACGGCAGGCTGCGCATCGGCACCATGGTGCAGAAGGTCACCGCACCGGTGAGGAAGCCCGAGGCGCCGCTGCCGGCATCCAGCGCGGCCACCAGTTGCTGGCGCACCAGGCTCATGTCGATGGGCCGCTCGATGCCCGCCGCCTCGGCCTGCTTGCGCAGGTCGCCGCAGGCCTGGGACAGCAGCAGCAGGGTTTCGCCGGCCTCGCGTTCGTCGAACAGCTGGTCGATCAGGCCCTGCAGGGTCTCGGCCCAGTCCGCCAGCGGGCGCGGGCGGGCCAGGTCGTCGGCGAGATGACCCAGGCGCTGGATGAAACCGGCCAGGCGCCCGAGCAACTGGGCGCGGGCGCCTTCCAGTGCGTCCAGCGGCCAGCTGTCGCCAAGCAGGGGCGGGGCATCGCCAGCCAACCGGGGCGGGGCGGCGAAGCCCAGCACCAGGCGCTCCAGGCCCTGGCGCCAGCTGAAGGCGTCCTCTTCCGGCAAACCCAGGCGCGCGCGGTGGCGGCCGTCACGGCCCCAGCGCACACCGGCCTCGCGCAGCCAGTCGCGGACCAGCGGCAGGTCCTCGGCCTCGATTCCGGCGCGCACGGCCAGGGCCGGCTGCTCCAGCCAGCCGAGCAGTTCCTCGGCGGCGAAGCGGCTCTGGGCCAGGTCGAGCAGGGCGAGGAAGGCTTCCACCAGCGGCAGCTCGGCGCGCAGGCTGCGGTCGGCGAGGCTGAAGGGGATGCGCGGCACGCCCTCTCGGGGGGCGAACACCGCCTCGATGTAGGGGGCGTAGCGTTCGATGTCGGGGGTCAGCACCACCACCTGGTCGGGGGTCAGCCCGGGGTCGGCGGCGAAGCGCGCCAACAGCTGGTCGTGCAGCACCTCCACCTCGCGCAGGGGCGAATGGCAGACGTGCACTTCCAGTGAACGGTCGCCCGCGCGCAGGGCCATTCGCTCGTCGGCGCGGCGGGTGCGCAGGCGCAGGATGTCGTTCTGGATGGCGCGCAGCAGGCTGCTGTCGGCCAGGTCCTGGTCTTCGGCGTAGATGCCGATCTCCTGGCCACCGAGGGTGAAGAGGGCGTCGAAGAAGTCCCGCCCCTGCTTGCCCAGGCTGGCCAGCAGCGGGTGGCCGACGTCGAGGTACCAGTCGTCGATGCCGGGCTCCGGCAGGGCGGCCAGCTCGCGGATGTCGCGGATGTCGCCCCAGGCCTCGCGGCAGGGGTTGAGGGCGAAGAGGATGACCTCGCAATGCCGCGCCAGCCCCTCCAGCACGCGCATGTGGTGCGGCGGCAGGCTGCTGATGCCGAAGACGATGAGCCGCTCCGGCAGGCCCTCGATGGGCGCGTCGTCGTGCAGCCGGGCCAGCAGGTCGCCGAGCAGGCGCGCACGGTGCGGGTGGCCGTCGGCGGTCAGCTCGCGCCAGAGCAGCGCCTGCCATTGCTCGTCGGCGCCAAGGCCGAGCAGCTCGCCACGCTCCCAGGCGGCCAGCCAGTCGTCGCGGTACAGCAGGTACTGGTCGAGCACGTCGGCGATGCGCGCCGCCAGGGTCAGGCGGCGGCGCTCGTCGCCGCCGTCCAGGTACTGCGCCAGGCGCGGGGTGCGTTCGAGGTTGGCGGGCTCGCACAGCCAGTCGTAGAGGCGCCAGGACAGGGTCACCGGGTTGAACGCCGACTGCGGCGGCAGCGCGCCCAGGGCCTGGCGGGTGAGGTCCCAGATGAAGCGCGCGGGCAGCTGGATGTCGAGCTGCATGGCGATGCCCTCGCGCCGCGCCAGTTGCAGCGTCAGCCAGCGCCCCATGCCCTGGCTGGGAACCACCACGCGGGACGGCGCCAACGGGTCGCGCTGGGGCTGCACGAGCAAGGTGCAGGCCAGCTCGCCGAGGCTTTCCAGGTCATTGGCGTGGTAGAGGTTGAGCATCGGAAGATCGCGTCCGCAGGGATGCCACAGGTTATCAGTTCACCGAGGCTACCGGCATCGCGCGACAGGATCCGTCGCCCGCGCTCGACGGAGCGCGGAGGGCCTTTAGCGACTTAACTGACGGGTAGAAAAGGTGATCGACAGGGGCGAACGGGACGCTGGCCGGCAAGTCAGAACATGACGGATATGTTACAAACCCGCCCCCCCCAACCGTCGCTCCACCTCCAGGAGCGGCTCACGTCGTTACCGTCAGGAGGGAACCGATGCTGACATTGCTCAACCTGCTCTCCGCCGTCGCCCTGCTCGTCTGGGGCACCAACATCGTGCGCACCGGCATCCTCCGGGTCTACGGCAGCGACCTGCGCCGCTGGCTCAGCCACAGCATGAAGCGCGCGCCCCTGGCCTTCGCCGCCGGCATCGGCGTCACCGCCCTGGTGCAGAGCAGCAACGCCACCGCGCTGCTGGTCACCTCCTTCGTCGCCCAGGGCTTGATGGGCCTGTCCTCGGGATTGGCGATCATGCTCGGCGCCGACGTCGGGACCGCGCTGATGGCGCGCGTGCTGACCTTCGACCTGTCATGGCTGTCGCCGCTGCTGATCTTCTTCGGGGTGATCTTCTTCCTCTCGCGCAAGCAGACCCGCCTCGGCCAGCTCGGCCGCGTGGCCATCGGCCTGGGGCTGATCATCCTCGCGCTGCAGCTGATCGTCGCCGCCGCCGAACCGATCACCACCGCCAAGGGCGTGAAGGTGCTGTTCTCCTCGCTCACGGGCGATGTGATGCTGGACGCCCTGACCGGCGCGCTGTTCGCCATGGTCACCTATTCCAGCCTGGCGGCCGTGCTGCTCAGCGCGACCCTGGCTGCGGCCAAGGTGATCCCGCTCAAGGTCGCGCTGTGCCTGGTGATCGGCGCCAACGTCGGCAGCGGCATCCTCGCCATGATCAGCGCCACCTCGCAGAACGCCGCCGGCCGCCGGGTCGCGCTCGGCAGCCTGCTGTTCAAGCTGGTCGGCTGCGCCCTGGTGCTGCCGGTGGTGGGGCCGGCGGCGGAGTGGCTGGACACCTGGGCCTTCTCCACCGCCGAGCTGGTGATCGCCTTCCACGTCCTCTACAACAGCGTGCGCTGCCTCCTGCTGCTGCCGCTGACGCCCTACATGGCGCGCTTCTGCGACTGGCTGCTGCCGGACCGCGAGCAGCCCAGCGACGTGGCCAAGCCACGCCACCTGGACAAGAGCGCCCTGGACACGCCGAGCCTGGCCCTGGCCAACGCCGTGCGCGAGACCCTGCGCCTGGGCGACATCGTCGAGCAGATGCTGAACAACCTGCTGAAGCTGATGCGTGGTGGCGATCCGTTGCTGGGCAAGGAGATCCACCGCCTCGACGACGACATCGACGCCCTCTACAC
This sequence comes from Pseudomonas sp. 57B-090624, assembly GCF_003234055.1. Taxonomy (NCBI): domain Bacteria; kingdom Pseudomonadati; phylum Pseudomonadota; class Gammaproteobacteria; order Pseudomonadales; family Pseudomonadaceae; genus Pseudomonas; species Pseudomonas sp. 57B-090624. Next base: position 213,700 of record NZ_QKRU01000001.1, on the reverse strand, counting down.
CGCCATCAAGCTGTACCTGGCGCGCATGCCCCGCGAGGACCTGAGCGAACGCGACAGCCGGCGCTGGGCCGAGATCATCGAGCTGACCATCAACCTGGAGCAGGCCGGCGACCTGATCGAGCGCATGGTCGGCGACGTGCAGCACAAGAAGACCTCGCAGCAGCGCTCCTTCTCCGAGGCGGGCCTGGCGGACATCGCCGAGCTGCACAACCAGTTGGTCAACAACCTGCGCCTGAGCCTCTCGGTGTTCCTCAACGGCGACCTGGAGAACGCCAAGCGCCTGCGCCGCGCCAAGCAGCGCTTCCGCATCCTCGAGCGGCGCCTGTCCCATGCCCACGTGGAGCGCCTGCACCAGCAGGTGGTGCAGAGCATCGAGACCAGCGCCCTGCACCTGGGCCTGATCAGCGACATGAAGCGCCTCAACTCGCTGTTCTGCGCCATCTCCTACGCGGTGCTGGACAACCCCGACGCACCGGCGGTGGCATTGGAAGACGGGGGCGTCGAGCCGCTGGTCGAGGACGATGTGGACTATCAGCCGGATGTCGGCTCCCATCGCTGAACACGGCCCTTCCTGAGTCACGGCGGCTTGGGCAGAATCCATCCCATGAGCCCAACCGCCGCATCACCCGACCAGGCCTCGGTCAGCGCCAGCCTCACCCAGGCCATCCTCCACGCCGCCGAAAGCCTCGGCCTGCCGCGTGCCGAGCTGCTGGCCGCCAGCGGCCTGGACGATGCCCAGTTGGGTGACCCTGACGCGCGCATCCCCTTCCCGGCCCAGGAAGCGCTGTGGAGCGCCATCGAATCACGCCTTGCCCACCCCGAGCCCGGCCTGGTGCTGGGCCAGGCGCTCGCGCCCGGCCAGTTCAGCGTGCTCGGCTACCTGCTGCAGAGCAGCCCGACCCTGGGCGACGCCCTGGAAGCCGAATTGCGCTACCAGCGCCTGGTGGGCGAGGGCGGCACCCTGGCGGTGGAGATCCGAGGCGACCAGCTCTGGACCCTGTACCGTCCGTTGCACCCGCACGTGCCCGCCACCCGCACGCGGGTGCTGGCGCTGATGGCCTTCTGGATGCGCCTGATGCAACCGCTGCTGGATGACTTCCGCCTGCTGCGTGCCTGCTTCATCCATTCGCGGCCCGAAAGCCTGGCCGCCTACGAGGACTGCTTCGCCTGCGCGCTGGAGTTCGACGCCACCGACTACGCCCTGGTGCTGCCGCTGAAGCTGCGGGGCGCCGCCCTGCGCCAGGCCAACCCACCACTCCAGGCATTACTGCGCCAGCACGCCGAAGCCCTGCTCGCGCGCCTGCCCAGCGAAGGCCTGCGCGCCCGCGTGGTGGCGCTGCTGAGCGCCCAGCTGGCCCACGGCGAACCCGACCGCAGCGCCCTCGCCGCCAGCCTCGGCCTCAGCGAACGGACCCTGCAACGGCGCCTCGCCGAAGAGGGCAGCAGCTACCAGCAACTGCTCGGCGACACCCGCCTGCAGCTGGCCGAACGCCACCTGCAGGAAGGCAACCTGCCCATCGCCGAGATCGCCGTGCTGCTGGGCTACTCCGAGCCCAGCGTGTTCTTCCGCGCCTTCCGCCAGTGGACCGGCAAGACCCCCGGTGAATATCGCCAGCAACTGGCGAGGCGCCCGGCCGCGACCTAGGGGGCGCCGTGCGCATCGCCCGGCTCAGGCACGCGGCACCCTGCCCCGCGCATCGAGAAACGCCAGGAACGCCTCGCGGCTGGAGTACCGCGGCTGGTAGCCGAACTCCTCCTTAAGGCGGCGGTTGGCGAGTACCGGCCGGTAGCGCAGGAAGTCCAGCTGCTCGGGTCCGTAGCGGGTCAGGCCGAGGGGCTTGAGCAGCGCCAGGCTGGCGAGGATCAGCGTCGCCGGCAGCGGCCGGTAGGGCTTGCCGAGGATGGCGGCGATCTCGGCCATGCTCAGTGCGCCGTCGCCGGCCAGGTTGTAGATGCCTTCGGCACCGCGCTCCAGGCCCTGGAGGATGATCGCCACCACGTCCTGATCCCAGATGAACACGAAGCGGCTGTCGTGGCCGCGCACGCCCATCACCGAGGGTTTGTCGAAGAGCGCGGTGATCTGGTTGTCCACCCGCCGCCCAAGGATGGTGCCCGGGCGCAGCACCAGCTGGCGCAGCTGCGGGTGGCGCTCGCGGGCCTCGGCCAGCAGCGCCTCCACCTCGCGCTTGTGGCGGGCGTAGGCGAAGGCGTCATGGCCGCGCAGCGGGTCGGCTTCGTCGATCCACTCGGCGTTCTCCGGGTAGTAGCCGTAGGCGGCGCCGGAGCTGGTCACCACCAGTTGCCCGACGCCATGGGCGGCGGCGGCGGCGACCACCGCGCGGGTGCCTTCGACGTCGATGGCGTGCAGGGTCGCCTCGCTCATGCCCGGCGGCGGGGTCACCACCGAAGCGAGGTGGACGATGGCCCGGGGCTGCCAGTGGGCGATGCAGGCCTCGACCGCCTCGGCCCGGGCGATATCCAGTTGCACCTCCTCGACGTTCGCCGCCCGGGCGCTGGCCGGCAGCGGGCGGATGTCCGCAGCCACCAGGCTCCACTCGGGATGACGGGCGGCCAGCGCTTCCAGCAACTGGTGGCCGATGTAGCCGGCGGCGCCGGTGATCAGGACGCGCATGGCAGGGCCTCCTCGCCGACCGGCAGCGGTCGGTTGCGCCAGAACGCCACCAGCAGCAGGCCGCTCACCAGGTGCCAGGTGCCCCAGAAGGCCGCGACCAGCGCCATGTTCGGCTCCCCGCCGAACTGGGCGAAGATCAGCCCCAGGGCGAGACCGGAGTTGTGCATGCTGATCTCGATGACCATGGCCCGCAGGTTGGCCCCGCGCTGGCGGGCGAGCCTGGCCATGGCCCAGCCGAGGACGATGGCGCTGGCGTTGTGCAGCACCACGATGAAGAACACCAGGCCCAGGTTGTCGACGAACAGGCGCCAGTTGCCGGCCACCGCGCCGCCGACGAAGACCACGAAGGCCAGCAGCGAGAAACGCTTGAACCAGGGCATCACCCGGGTCGCCAGGCGCGGCCACAGGTTGCCCACCAGCATCCCGGCCAGCAGCGGCAGGCCGAGCAGCACGACGACGCTGACGAGAATGCTGCCGCGATCCATCTGCAGCGCACTGAGCCGCCCAGCGAGGTAGGCGGAGGCCTCCGGGTTGAGGCCGCTGGTGAGGGCGAAGTTGAGCGGCAGCAGCACCAGCGCCAGCAGGCTGGACAGCGCGGTCATGCTCATCGACAGCGCGGTGTTGCCGCGCGCCAGGTGGGTCATCACGTTGGAGAGGTTGCCGCCGGGGCAGCAGGCCACCAGCAGCAGGCCCAGCTCGAGGCCGGGGTGCAGGTCCACCAGCAGGGTCACCGCGAGGGTCGCCCAGGGCAGGATCAGGCACTGCCCGAGCATGCCGGCCAGCACCGGCTGCGGCTGGCGCAGCACGGCGAGGAACTGGCCGATGCGCAGCTCCAGGGAAACACCGAAGATCATCACCGCCAGCACCAGAGCGAGGATCAGCTGCTGGTTCGCGTCGTAGTTCATGGCAAGGCCGCCCGTGGTTCTTGTTATGGCCGTCAATGTAACGGCAGATTCCTACAGGCGGCAGTGGCCGACGCCGCCAGGCTCTGTGGCGATTCGCGACAGACTGACGCCGATCAATGCCCGCCGACCGGGTGATGGCTAGAGTGCATAGCCAATTGCCATCAGCCGTAGCCCCGACCATGGACAGCTCCGATCCGCCGATCGCCGCCATCACCGATCCTGCGCTCGCCTGCCTGCTGCGCGAGATGCTGCCCGCCATGGGTGTCGTCTGCGAAGTGATCACCGAGACCGGCCAGTGCCAGCGTGCGCCCCTGTGCCGATGGCTCAAGGACGCGCCCCTCAGCGAAACCGCCCGTTTGCGCCTGCTCCTCGATGAGGCGGTGACCGTGCTCGACCGCACCCGTCACGCCTTCAAGTCCAGGGAACTCGGGCGTTTGCGCAGACGCCTGGAGCAGGCACTGGAAGAGTTGTCGCGCCCGGCCTGACTGGTGTACAACCTCGCGCTGCAAGGTTCCGCCAAGGGCGGAAACCGGCTTTGCCGGGCAGGACGCAAGGGCCTGCAAGACAAGGCGCCACGCGTGGCAGTTCCACTTGGAGCTGCCACGCGTGGCGCCTTTTTTATTGCCCGCAGGTTTGCATGAGGGACGAGGGATGGGGTTCGAAACACAGCTCAAGGGGATGCTCGGCAGGATCGGCCTCGGCCGCCGCGAAATCGACCAGCGCTGCCGCTACCTGGACTGGCAGGCGCTCGACGCCGCGCGCCTGAACCGCCAGGCGGAGGCGGTCGAGGCCCTGCACGAGGTGTTCGTCGAGCGCCTCTACGCGCACCTCGACCGCTTCGAGCCGACCGCCAGCATCCTCCGCGACCCGGCGACCCTGGCGCGCCTGAAGGCCAGCCAGCTGGACTACTACCAGCGCCTGTGGAAGGGCCCCTATGACCGCGACTACGTCATGCACCGGCTCAAGGTCGGCCTGGTGCACCAGCGCGTGGGCGTCGAGCTGAAGTGGTACCTGGGCGCCTACCGCCTGTACCTCGACCAGATGCTCACCGGCCTGCTCGGCGACAGCGAAACCACCCGCACCCTGGGCAGCCTCGTGAAAGTGGTGTTCTTCGACATCGCCCTGGCCATCGACACCTACAGTGCCGCCCAGCACCAGGCCCTGGAGGACAGCGAGGCGCGCTTCGCCCGGGCCCTGCGCGGCGCCAACGACGGCCTCTGGGACTGGGACCTGGAGCACGACCGGCTGTACATCTCCGAGCGCTGGGCGAGCATGCTCGGCCGCTCGCGCGATGCCTTCGGCGAGAGCAGCGCCGGCTGGTTCGCCCGCGTCCACCCCGACGACCTGCCGGCCCTGCGCCAGGCCATCGACACCCACCTGCGCGGCGACAGCCCCTGGCTCAGCCACGAGTACCGCATGCGCCAGCAGGACGGCAGCTACCTCTGGGTCCTGGTGCGCGGCGTCGCCGAGGGCCAGCGCATGGCCGGCTCGCAGACCGACATCAGCCAGCGCAAGGCCACCGAGCACCAGCTCAGCCACGCGGCGCGCCACGACCCGCTTACCGGCCTGGCCAACCGCCTGCGCCTGGACGAGATCCTGCAGCAGGCCCTGCAACGCCAGTTGCGCCCTGGCGCCCGCCAGGCGGCGCTGCTGTTCATCGACCTCGACCGTTTCAAGCTGATCAACGACAGCCTCGGCCACGCCGTCGGTGATCGCGTGCTGGTGGAGGTGGCCCATCGCCTGGAGCGCTGCCTGCGCCCGGGCGACCACCTGGCGCGCTTCGGCGGCGACGAGTTCGTCGTGCTGCTCGACGACCTGGCCTGCCTGGGCGACGCCGAGGTCGTCGCCCAGCGCATGCTCGACAGCCTCCACCAGCCGCTGCACCTGGACGAGCGCACCCTGGTGGTCAGCGCCAGCATCGGCATCACCGGGCTCCAGGCCGAGGGCCAGACCATCGACGCGCTGCAGGCCGCCGACCTCGCCCTGTACCGCGCCAAGGAGGCCGGCAAGGCGCAGATCGCCCGCTACAGCAGCGAGCTGCAGGCCGCCGCGAAGAACCGCCTGGACCTGGAGAGCGCCCTGGCCCAGGCCCTGGCGCGCGACGAGTTCGAACTGCACTACCAGCCCATCTGCCGCACCGACCAGGGCCAGCCGCTGCTGGTGGGCGTGGAGGCCCTGCTGCGCTGGCGCCAGGGCGACCGCCTGGTGCAGCCGGCGCAGTTCATCCCGGCGCTGGAGGAGTCCGGCGAGATCATCGCCGTCGGCGACTGGGTGCTGCGCGAAGCCTGCCGCCAGACCCGCGCCTGGCAACTGGACGGCCAGCGCGGCCTGCGCTGCTCGGTCAACCTCTCCAGCCGCCAGCTGCACCAGCCGGGCTTCGCCGCGCGGCTCGAGTCGATACTCGAGGAATCGGGCCTGCCCCCTTCCAGCCTGGTGCTGGAGATCACCGAAAGCCTGCTGATGCAGGACGGCGCCGACACCCTCGCCTGCCTGCGCGAACTGGCCTGCCAGGGCGTGCGCCTGGCGCTGGACGACTTCGGCACCGGCTACTCCTCCCTCGGCTACCTCAAGCGCTTCCCGCTGCACATCCTCAAGGTCGACCGCAGCTTCATCGACGGCGCCCCCGAGGACCCCGAGCTGCGCGCCATTTCCCGCGCCATCATCGGCCTGGGCGGCAGCCTGGGGCTGGAGGTGATCGCCGAAGGCGTCGAGCGCCCCGAACACCTGGACTTCCTCGCCGCCGAGGACTGCCACTACGCCCAGGGCTTCTGGTTCAGCCGCCCCCGTCCACCCGAGGCACTGGAGCGCCTGTTCAACGGCGAGGAATGCTTCGACGGGCACTGGTGCCTGCTGCCCGAAGCCATCACGAGAGCCACCCCATGAAACGCAACCTGCCGGTCAGCGGACGCGCCGTCGTCTTCGCCGACGACGCCAACATCCTCTCCACCACCGACCTCAAGGGCGTGATCACCCACGTCAACCAGGACTTCGTCGACATCAGCGGCTTCAGCCGACCCGAGCTGATCGGCCAGAGCCACAACCTGGTGCGCCACCCGGACATGCCGGCCGCCGCCTTCGCCCATCTGTGGCGGACGCTCAAGGCCGGGCGCAGCTGGATGGGCCTGGTGAAGAACCGCTGCAAGAACGGCGACCACTACTGGGTCAGCGCCTTCGTCACCCCGGTGGTGCGTGACGGCCAGGTGCTGGAGTACCAGTCGGTGCGCACCCGCCCGAGCGCCGAGCAGGTGCAGCGTGCCGAACGGGTCTACGCCCAGCTCGAGGCCGGCCGCATGCCCGCCCACACGCGCCTGCCGCTGCACCTGCGCCTGCTCGCCGGCCCGGCCCTGGGCATGGCGCTGGGCATCGCCCTGTACCAGGCCCTGGCGCCCTATGGCCTGCTCGCCGCCGTGCCGGCCTGGGGCCTGGCGCTGGGCTGCGCGGGGCTGGCCCTGCACCGCCAGCTGCGCCCGCTACGCGAACTCCTGGGCCGCGCCCGGGGCATCGCCGACAACCCGCTGAGCCAGGCGGTCTACGGCCAGCGCAGCGACGAATTCGGCCAGCTCGGCTTCTGCCTGCAGATGCTGGAGATGGAGACCGGCGCGCTGGTCGGGCGCATCGCCGAATCCTCGCGCCAGCTCGCCGAGCACGCCGAGGAGCTGGCCACCGCCGTCGCCCACGGCAGTGCCGGCAGCCACCGCCAGCAGCAGGAGACCGACCAGGTGGCCACCGCCGTCGGGCAGATGGCCGGCAGCGTCCAGGAAGTGGCGCGCAGCGCCCAGCAGAGCGCCTGCGCCGCCGACCAGACCGACGACGCCGCGCGCATCGGCCAGCACGAGGTGAGCGCCACCCGCGCCCGCATCGCCGAGCTGGACGAGGACGTGCGCAACGCCACCCGCGTGGTGCGCGAGCTGCAGGACCACAGCAGCGCGATCGGCCAGGTGCTGGACGTGATCCAGGGCGTCGCCGAGCAGACCAACCTGCTGGCCCTGAACGCCGCCATCGAAGCCGCGCGGGCCGGGGATGCCGGGCGCGGCTTCGCCGTGGTGGCCGACGAGGTTCGCGCCCTGGCCGGGCGCACCCAGCAGTCCACCGCGCAGATCAACCAGATGATCAACAGCCTGCAGAGCGGCGCCGAGCAGGCCGTCGCGGCCATGCAGCGCAGCTGCGCCCAGGCCGAGAGCAGCCTGGCCCAGGCCCAGCGCGCGGCCGAGTCCCTGGAGCGGATCAACCAGCAGGTCGGCGCCATCAACGGCATGAGCCTGCAGATCGCCAGCGCGGTGGAGCAGCAGAGCGCCGCCAGCGAGGAGATCCAGCGCAGCCTGGCGACCATCCGCCGCGCCGCCGACGACAACGCCAACAGCGGCCTGTGCAGCCAGCGCAGCGCCGGCGAGGTGGCCGGCCTGGCCGCCGACCTGCGCCAGCTGGCCCTGCAGTTCTGGAGCAGCCGCCGCGGCCTGGGGTGATTGCGCAGGGGCGGGGGCGATCCGCTATGCTCGGCGCTTCCCCGCCACCAGACCCACGCCATGCGCTACCTGTTCTGCCTGCTGCTCCTGCTCGGTGCCACGGTGCACGCCGCCGATCGCAACCGGGTCGAGGGCTACGAACTGCAGAACGGCCTGCAGGTGATCCTCAAGCCCACCTCCGAGCGCGGCCATGTCGCCATCCGCCTGGTGGTGGGTGTCGGCTTCGACGACTTCGCCTGCCGTGACAAGGAGCTGCCGCACCTGCTGGAGCACCTGTTCTTCAGCGGCCTGGACGGTGACGGCGAAGCGGGCCTGGAGGCGCGCATGCAGGCCCTGGGCGGCGAATGGAACGCCTTCACCAGCACCAGCGACACCGCCTTCGTCATCGAGGCGCCGGCGCAGAACCAGCGCAAGGTGCTCGACCTGCTGCTGCAGGTGCTCGGCGACACGCCCCTGGACGACGCCCGCATCGCCACCGCCAAACAGGTGGTGCAGCGCGAGGGGGGCGGCCACTACTCGCACCTGGAGCGCCTGCTGGACCAGCAGGACCTCGGCCGCGAGGCCCACGAGCAGCTCGCCGTCGAACTGGGCCTGGCCTGCGCCGAACGGCCCCAGGTGGCGCACCTGCAGCGCGAGGCCCTGGAGGCCCTGCGCCGCGACTGGTACGCGCCGAACAACATGAGCCTGATCGTCGTCGGCGACCTCGATCGCCTGCTGCCGGCCTTCATCGAGCGGCGCTTCGGCGCCCTGGCGCCGGTGGACGTGCGCGAGCACCCGGAACTGCCCACCAGCAACGGCAACGCCGCCGAACGTCGCACCCTGCGCCGTGGCCTGGTGGGCGAGAGCGCCACGCTGCACTGGATCTTCCCGGAACCGGAGGTGGCGGGGGCCGACTACGCCGCCTGGGAACTGCTCAAGGATTACCTGGACTGGGAGCTCTACCAGCAGCTGCGCATCCAGGGCGGCCTGTCCTACGGGCCCTGGACCGAGCGTCGTGCCTTCGGCGCCGAGGTCTTCCTGAGCCTCAACGCCGACCTGGAGCGCGACGACGTGGAACCAGCCCTCGCGGTGCTGCGCCGGGTCACCGCCCGCCTGCACGACCAGGGGCTGGACCCGGCCACCTTCGAGCGCCTGCGCGGTCTCGCCATCAGCCGCGAGGCCTGGGCGGTGCAAGGCAACACCGCGCTCGCCGACTACTACTGGGGCGCCCTGGGCGACTACCAGGACGGCCACTTCGGTGACCAAGCAGCCGCCCTGCGCGCGGTGACGCCACAGCAGGTCGACGCGATCGCCCGGGAACTGTTCCGCCAGCCGGGCTACATCCGCATCGAACAGCCGCTGCTGGGCTACGACCAGCTGGGCTGGCTGCTTTCGGCGCTGCTCGGCCTGGCCTTGCCCGTTGCCCTGCTGTGGCATCGTCGCCGCAAGGCCCCGCGCCCCGCGCCCGCCTGAGCCGCAGGCCGTCGGCCAGGCCGTCGCGCGCCTTCTCAGGCCGGCGGACGGGCAGTATCCTGCGGCCCCCGCCACCTCGTCCGACGTGCCCATGTCGATCTGGAAAAACCGCCTGCTCGCCCTGATCGCGCTGATCCAGCGCCATCCCCGGCTCATCGCGCTCTACGGCTTCTGCTCGGGTGTCGGCAGCTTCCTGCTGGTGGACCGGGGGGCGCGCCTGGCCAAGGTGATCGCCATCATCATGCTGGTGAGCTGGGTCTGGCTGCTGCTGGAGAACCTGTTCCGCAGCAGCATCGAGCGCCTGTTCAAGATCGAGCTGCCGCCCCCGCTGACACGCTTCCTGACCCAGCTGATCCACCAGGAAAGCCTGTTCTTCGTGCTGCCCTTCTTCCTCATCACCACCAGTTGGAACAGCGGCCAGGCCCTGTTCACCGGAATGCTGGCGGTGGCCGCGGTGATCTCCATCACCGACCCGCTGTACAACCGCTTCCTGGCGCCGCACCGCTGGCTGTTCCTCGCCTACCACACCCTGACCCTGTTCGCCGTGCTGCTCACGGCGCTGCCGATCATTCTCCACCTGACCACCGCGCAGAGCTTCGAGTGGTCCCTGGGCATCGCCGTGCTGCTGTCCTTCCTCAGCCTCTACAGCACCATCCGCGTGCAGCGCTGGTGGCGGGGCCTGGCCCTGGTCGGGCTGACCCTGGCACTGGGCGCCACCGGCTGGCTGACCCGGGTGATGGTGCCGCCGGCGACCCTGTGGCTGACCGAAGTGGCGGTGACCCCGGAGCTCGACGACCACCAGCGCACCCCCGGCAAGGGCGTGCACACCGTCACCGCCGCGGACCTGCGCAGCGACGGTCTCTACGCCTACACCGCGATCAATGCTCCGCGCGGGCTGAACGAGCGCATCTATCACCTGTGGCGTTTCGAGGGCAAGGAAGTGGACCGCATCGCCCTGGACATCCACGGCGGTCGCGAAAAGGGCTACCGCGCCTGGACCCACAAGCAGAACTTCCCCGCCAACCCGGTGGGCAGCTGGCAGGTGCGCGTGGTGACCGAGGCCGGCCAGATGATCGGCACCCTGCGCTTCGAGGTCACCGACGACCCGCTGCCGCCCAAGCCGCATTGACCTTGGCGCCATGACCGCATAGCCGTATGACCGTAGGAGCGAGCTCTGCTCGCGAAGCCTTTGGCGGTGCTACGCACCGCTTGGCGACCGAAGTCGCCCCTGCAAGGTCCCCGGGCAGGTGGCGGCCCGCAGGGCGGGTGCAACCCGCCACCCCGATCGCGAATGAATTCGCTCCCACGGGGTGAGCCGTAGCCGGGCTTCAGCCCGGGGCCGGGGTCAGCCGAAGAACCAGTAGCACACCAGGATGGAGGCGATGACGCCGGCGAGGTCGGCCAGCAGGGCGCAGCCCACGGCATGGCGGGCACGCTGGATGCCGACGGCGCCGAAGTACACCGCGAGCACGTAGAACGTGGTTTCGGTGCTGCCCTGCAGGGTGGCGGCCACCAGCGCGGGGAAGCTGTCCACGCCCTGGGTCTGCATGGTCTCGATGAGCATGGCGCGGGCGGCGCTGCCGGAGAACGGCTTGACCAGGGCGGTGGGCAGGGCGTCGACGAAGCGGGTGTCGAGGCCGGACCACTCCACCAACGCACGGATGCCATCGAGGCCGAATTCCAGGGCACCGGAGGCGCGCAGCACGCCCACCGCGCAGAGCATGGCCACCAGGTACGGCAGCAGGCTCCTGGCCACCTCGAAGCCCTCCTTGGCGCCGTCGACGAAGGTTTCGTACACCGGCACCTTCTTCAACGCCCCGATGCACAGGAACGCCAGGATCAGGCCGAACAGCACCAGGTTGCCCAGCAGCGACGACAACGCCGCGAGGGCGGTGGCGGAGAGGCCGGCCAGCACCGCCATGAAGCCGCCCAGCAGCAGGGCGCCGGGCACCAGGTAGGCCAGTACCACCGGGTCCCAGAGCCTGAGGCGCTGCATGACGGCCACCGACAGCAGGCCCACCAGGGTCGAGGCGCTGGTGGCCAGGAGGATGGGCAGGAACACCAGGGTCGGGTCGCCGGCCCCCTGCTGCGCGCGGTACATGAAGATCGACACCGGCAGCAGGGTCAGGGACGAGGCGTTGAGCACCAGGAAAAGGATCTGCGCGTTGCTCGCCGTGGTGGCGCTGGGGTTGAGTTCCTGCAGGGCGCGCATGGCCTTGAGGCCGATGGGCGTGGCGGCGTTGTCCAGGCCCAGGCCGTTGGCGGCGAAGTTGAGGGTGATCAGCCCCAGGGCGGGGTGCCCGGGCGGCACCTCGGGCATCAGCCGGTGGAACAGGGGGCCGAGCAGGCGCGCCAGCGCCTCCACCAGGCCGGCCTTCTCGGCGATGCGCAGGAAGCCCAGCCACAGGGTCAGGGTGCCGAACAGGAGGATCATCACCTCGACCGAGAGCTTGGCCATGGCGAACAGGCTTTCCACCATGGCCGCCCAGACGCCCGGGTCGCCGCCGATCCAGCGCACCAGCGCCGCCGTCGCGGCGACCAGGAAGAAGCCGAGCCAAAGGCCGTTGAGCATGGACGATCCCCCGAAAAACGATGCGCGGATGATAGCGGCGCGAAGCCGGCCCGCGCCAGGAAGCCACCCGGCAATGTCATGAAAGCCATCTAGGCTGAACCGGGTCGGTCGCTTATGACCTCAGACCTGGGAGATGACGATGAAGAAGGTCCTGGTGCTCTACTACTCCATGTACGGCCATATCGAACGCCTGGCCGAAGCGGTGGCCGAGGGTGCGCGCAGCGTGCCGGGCGTGGAGGTCACCCTCAAGCGCGTCGCCGAGACCATGCCCGAGGACATCGCGCGCAACGCCGGTGCCAAGCTCGACCAGCCGGCCGCGCTGGCCAGCCCGCAGGAGCTGGCCGACTACGACGCCATCCTCTTCGGCACCCCGACCCGCTTCGGCAACATGGCCGGGCAGATGCGCACCTTCCTCGACCAGACCGGCGGGCTCTGGGTGAAGGGCGCACTGGTGGGCAAGCTCGGCAGCGTGTTCACCTCCACCGGCACCGGCGGCGGCTCGGAAACCACCATCACCTCGTTCTGGAACACCCTGGCCCACCACGGGATGCTGATCGTCGGCCTGCCCTATGCCGCCCCCGAGCTGACCGACATCAGCGACGTGCGCGGCGGCTCGCCCTACGGTGCGGCCACCCTCGCCGGCGCCGACGGCTCGCGCACGCCGACCGACAAGGAACTCGCGCTGGCCAGATTCCAGGGCGCCCACGTGGCCAAGCTGGCAATCAGGTTGCAATAGAGGGATAGCGGCAAGCGGCAAGCTACAAGCGCCAAGTTAAAAGCAAGTGGCTTACGGCTTCTGTTCTTGGCTTGGCTTGCAGCTTGAAGCTTGCAGCTGCTCTTGATAACGCTGCCCCCGGGAAGCTGGATCGCAGCTTCCCGGGGGCGGCTTCGCCTGACCCGGCCCGCAGTCGCGGAGGTAACCCCTTTACCCCTAGGTCGTGCCGCTCTACCGACGCGGTACAACCCGGCCCCCTGGTCATGGCCCCGCCTGCGGGGCCTGTGGTCTGAACGGCTTCAGTACCAGTTCGGATCGCTTTTGAGCTGTTCGTCCAGAATCGCCTTCACCTCGTCATCCGGTTCGCCCAGCCAGCGGAAGCTGGCATGGCGGCTCGGCGACTTGTCCTGGGGCAGGCCTTCCGGCACTTGCACCAGCAGGGCGTAGGCGTCCTCCTTGTCCCAGCTGAAGGCGACCAGGAGGCGTTGGCTGGCGCAGGCGTGCGGCTCGCACAACTCGCCCACCAGAAACTTGTCACCGTCCTGGTCCACCGCCTTCATCGGCGGTGCCGTCCCGCTCAGGTTCATCACCCAGTCGGGCAGACGGCTTTCATCTTCCACCAGCGCCTGCCAGGTCTCGCGGTACTGCGGGTCGGTGCCCAGCAGTTCATTGAGCCTGTGCTGCGCGTCCGTGTCGGCCGCCAGCACCAGGGTGCTGGCGAAACCGAACGCGGTGGCGGCGCAGAGGGTGCGCAGGATGTGCATCGCGCCTCCCTAGCCCCGGCGGCGGCCGAAGATGAAGGACACCACGAACAGGACCAAGAACAGCACGAAGAGAATCTTCGCGATACCCGCAGCGGTGCCGGCGATGCCGCCGAAGCCCAGTACCGCAGCGACGATGGCGATGACGAGGAATGTAAGTGCCCAACTGAGCATGGTGGTTCTCCTTCTTCGGTTTGTCGGGTTTCAGTGCGCAGGCGACCAGGCCGATTGCGACTGAGTCGGCTGCGAGTCGGAGGTTTCCTCCGCAGCCGGGTTTACGAAATCGATGCCGCTGAAATCAGTGCTGTCCTGCAGGGCCTGGCCGACCGCCAGGGCGCTGCCGAGCATCAGCAGGGGAAGGGCCAGAAGGGCTACCAGGAACAGGGTGACGGTCCACATCTCGAATCTCCTTGTTGGCTCAGAACACCCAGCGGGGCTGCTGGGGTTGGTCGTTCCAGCGCTCCTGGGCGACGCTCTGCAGCGAGCCGTCATGGAGCATCCCGTTGGCATGGAAGGCGGCAGGCGCGGGGACCATGTCGATTCGCGCCGGCAGCGGCTGCTGGCGCGCCTCGTCCTGCTGGTGAAGGCGCCAGGACTGTCCGGCGAGGACCACCAGCGCCACGGCGAGGGTGGTCAGCAGTAGCTTGCCCGCAAGGGCGAGACGTACGTGACGACGGTTCATCCTGAAACACCTCCTGGGCCGTTGATCGATCGGGGGACCGGAGTCCCCTGCCTGTCCTGCTGTCATCGCCACCTGGCGACGCTTCCTGATCTATGGATTGCAGAGCGCATGCCAGCTTTTGCGTTCGATTAAATTTCTTTAAATTCAATAACTTACTTATTTATCGACGGGTATCGTGACTGGCAACTTGCATGATCACCGGTGCGGCGTCGTGCGTTTTGCATGGCCGGACATCCCTGTCCGGTCCCGGCTCACTTCATCGACTGCTTCAGGCTGCGCATGCGGTCGTGGCAGGCCCTGACCCGGGGCATCTCCTGGGCGATGAGGCCGCGAACCTCGGGCTCCGCGCTCTCCAGCGCATCCTCGAAGGCATGCAGGATGCGGTCCTCGGCTTCCTCCAGCTGGCCGACATAGGTGGCCTTCTCGTCACTGGAGAGCGACGCGCGGGTATCGGCATAGACCTGGCGCAGCTTGCCGACGAACGTGCCGCCGGTGGACGGATCCTCGTGGTTGGCAGCGACCTTCACCGCCAGGGCCTGGATGACCTGGGTCTTGGCCTGCGCCATGTCGCGGAACAGGCCTTGCAAGGCCGGGTCCTTCACTTCCTCGATGGCGTGCTGGTAGAAGCGCTCGCCGTCACGGGTGATCTCGATCAGTTCGTTGAGTTGCGCGGTGGTACGGGTCATGGAGTTTCTCCTTGCTTGCGGATGCGGTCGCCTCAGCCGGCGACCTTGAGTGATGCGGCCTGCACGTCGAGCACGCCGCGGACGTTGCGCGCGGTTTCCACCGCCAGCTCCTTCTCGGCAGCCGTGGCCACGGTGCCGGTGAGGCGGACCACGCCTCCTTCGGTCTCCACGGAGATGCCGAGGACGGCGAGGTTGGAGCTGGAAAGAAAGCGGGTCTTCACCCGACCGGTGATCCAGGCGTCGCCGAGCAGGGCGGCGGGCCGGTCCTGGGCGCGGGCGGCGGTGTCGGGCTCGCCGGTCACGCGGATGGCGTTGTCCACCCGCTCGACGCCTTCGGCGCTGGCAGCGAGCTTGCCGGCCAGTTCGCGGGCCTCTGCGCTGGCCGCCTCGCCGCTCAGGGTCACCAGGCCGGCATGGGACTCGACATCGATATCCAGGCCTTCGGTGCGGGGGTTCCAGAGCAGCCTGGATTTCACCCGCGCCTTGACGGTGGCATCGTCGAGACGCTCGTCCGCAGCCGCCACCGAGACCCGGTGCGGACGCACGCCGGGATCGACGCGGATGCGGTTGTCCACCGTCTCGATGCCCTCGATGCCCAACGCCACCTGCTCGGCCAGTTCGCGCTTGACCTCGTTCTCCACCGTGCCGGTGAGCGTGGCCAGGCTGCCCTCGACATCGACGTTGAGGGAAAAGGGCGAGAGATGGCGGTTGAAGGCGAAGGCCGTCCACACCGAGCCTTCCTGGCGAGCCTCATGCAATCGCTGGCTCCAGCCCTCGCGTGCCAGCGAGGGAGTCGACGAGGCCATCAGCGTGCTGCCGATCACCGCCAGCGCGAGCTTGCGCAAGTGCCACATGGAACCCCCTGTCATGCGATCCGGCGCTCCGGCGCCTTCCGATGCAGGGAATTGGCAAGGGTCATGCCAGCCCTTTTTTGATCTTTTTCCCTTATGAATCAGCTACTTGCTTACAACCTGCAGGCAGTCACTGCATGCAGGCTGCAATACATGTATGAAAGAACCATGCAACTTGCACGATAATTCCTGGACTAAGCGGTACGACTGAACAATGCGGAGCGAAAAAATGGCAACAGCAACGGAAACCAAGGGACGCATCCTGCTGGTCGACGACGAGTCGGCGATCCTGCGTACCTTCCGTTATTGCCTGGAGGACGAGGGCTACAGCGTGGCCACCGCCAGCAGCGCGGCGCAGACCGAAGCCATCCTGCAGCGCCAGGTCTTCGACCTGTGCTTCCTCGACCTGCGCCTGGGCGAGGACAACGGCCTGGATGTGCTCGCGCAGATGCGCGTACAGGCGCCGTGGATGCGCGTGGTGATCGTCACCGCGCATTCGGCGGTGGACACCGCCGTGGATGCCATGCAGGCCGGCGCGGCGGATTACCTGGTCAAGCCGTGCAGCCCCGACCAGCTGCGCCTTTCGGCCGCCAAGCAACTGGAGGTGCGCCAGCTCACGGCGCGCCTGGAGGCCCTGGAAGGCGAAGTGCGCAAGCCCGGCGACGGCCTGGACTCGCAGAGCCCGGCGATGATGGCGGTGCTTGAAACCGCACGTCAGGTGGCGAGCACCGACGCCAACATCCTCATCCTCGGCGAGTCCGGCACCGGCAAGGGCGAGCTGGCGCGCGCCATTCACGGCTGGAGCAAGCGGGCGAAGAAATCCTGCGTGACCATCAACTGCCCGTCGCTCTCGGCGGAGCTGATGGAAAGCGAGCTCTTCGGCCACAGCCGCGGGGCCTTCACGGGGGCCAGCGAGAGCACCCTCGGCCGGGTCAACCAGGCGGACGGCGGGACGTTGTTCCTCGACGAGATCGGCGACTTTCCCCTCACGTTGCAACCCAAGTTGCTGCGTTTCATCCAGGACAAGGAATACGAGCGGGTCGGCGACGCGGTGACCCGCCGCGCCGATGTGCGCATCCTCGCCGCCACCAACCTCAACCTCGACGAGATGGTCCGCGAGGGCCGCTTCCGCGAGGACCTGCTCTACCGCCTCAATGTCATCACCCTGCACCTGCCGCCGCTGCGCGAGCGCACCGAGGACCTGATCGGCCTGGCCGAGCGCTTCCTCGCCCGCTTCGTGAAGGACTACGCGCGCCCGGCACGGGGCTTCAGCGACGCCGCGCGCGATGCCCTGCTGGGCTATCACTGGCCGGGCAACGTGCGTGAGCTGCGCAACGTCATCGAGCGCGCCAGCATCATCTGCGGCCAGGAACTGGTGGAGATCGCCCACCTGGGCCTGAGCGAGGCGCCGGCCAACAACGCACCGCGCGTAGGCGCCTCGATGAGCCTGGAAGACCTGGAGAAGGCCCATATCGCGGCCGTCCTCGCAGCCAGCGAAACCCTCGACCAGGCCGCCAGGACCCTGGGGATCGACGCCTCGACGCTCTATCGAAAACGCAAGCAGTACGGTCTATGAAACTGCCGATGAAGCTGCGCACGCGGCTTTTTCTCAGCATCTCGGCCCTGATCACCGTCGCCCTGCTGGGCCTGTTGCTGGGGCTGATCAGCGTCATGCAGCTGGCCCGCTCGCAGGAGCAGCTGATCACCTACAACTTCGCCACCATCGACCTGGGCGAGCAGCTGCGCACCCACCTGGGCGACCAGTTGGTCAACCTGACCCGCGAGCGCTCCGACGTGCCGGGGCTGCAGGCGTCCCAGAAGCGCTTCCTCGGCATCCTCCAGCAGGGGCTGATGAACGCCCGCGACGAGCAGACCCGCCAAGGCTTCCAGGCCATCGCCGACGCCTATGGCGACTTCCTGCGGGTCAGCGAGCGCGTGGACGGAGATAGCCGCGACGACGATTTCAGCCAGGCGCTCAACGCCACCCGCAACGCCATGCTGGCGCTGCAGAAGCACGCGCTGCACAGCGCCGCCGAGGCCGAGCAGTCCGCCCGCGAGCGCGCCAGCCTGGTGGCGACGCTGCTGGGTGTGCTGGGCATCGCCGTGCTGATGATCGGCTTCGTCACCGCCCACGGCATCGCCCGTCGCTTCGGCCAGCCCATCGAGGCACTGGCGCGCGCGGCCGACCGGATCGGGCAGGGCGACTTCCAGGTGACCCTGCCGATTTCCACGGTCAGCGAGATGGCTTCGCTGAGCCGTCGCTTCGGCTTGATGGCCGAGGGCCTGCGGCTGTTCAAGGAAACCAATATCGAGAAGCTGCTGGCCGAGCAGCGGCGCCTGAAGGCAGTGCTCGACAGCATCGACGACGGCCTGCTGATCCTCGACCGCCAGGGCCGCATCGAGCACGCCAACCCGGTGGCCCAGCGCCAGCTGGCCTGGGAGACCGAGCAGCTCGGCCAGACCCTCAGCCACGCCATGAACAACCCCGCCATGGAGCTGCCCACCCAGCAGGTGCTGCGCGGCGAGACCCTGGCCCAGGAGCCGGACGACCTGAGCATCGAGGCCGACGGCGAGAGCCGCCTGCTGAGCTGGCGCCTGACGCCGGTGAGCCTGGACGAGGAGCGCATCCTCGGGGCGGTGATGGTGCTGCGCGATGTCACCGAGCAGCGCGCCTTCGAGCGGGTGCGCAACGAGTTCGTGCTGCGCGCCTCCCACGAGCTGCGCACCCCGGTGACCGGCATGCAGATGGCGTTCGGCCTGCTGCGCGAGCGCCTGGATTTCGCCGAGGAGTCGCGCGAGTCCGACCTGCTGCTGACGGTGGACGAGGAGATGCAGCGCCTGGTGCGGCTGATCAACGACCTGCTGCACTTCTCCCGCTACCAGAACGGCATGCAGAGCCTGAACCTGGCGCCCTGCGACATCGACGACCTGCTCGGCAGCCTGCGTGCGCGGTTCCAGGAGCCGGCGCAGGCCAAGGGCATCAGCATCGAGCTGGACCTGCTGGAGCCGCTGCCCCGCGTGCCCATCGACCGGCCGCAGGTGGAGCGCGTGCTGGACAACCTGGTGAGCAACGCCATCCGCCACACGCCCAACGGCGGGCACATCCGCCTGCAGTCGCGGCGCCATGGCGAGCGGGTGATCCTCAGCGTCGAGGACAACGGCGAGGGCGTGCCCTACAGCCAGCAGGCGCGCATCTTCGAGCCCTTCGTGCAGCTGGGCAGCTACACCGGCGGCGTCGGCCTGGGGCTGGCGCTGTGCAAGGAGATCGTCCAGCTCCATGGCGGGCGCATCGGCATCTACTCGCGCCCCGGCGAAGGCGCGCAGTTCTACCTGGCCCTGCCGCTCTAGCGGCGCGCCTTTCCCTTCCTCCCCGCACAGGCGGGGGCGCTTCGCGAGCAGAGCTCGCTCCTACGAGGGCGGGCTCGAATGCCCTTGTAGGATGGGTAGAGCGAAGCGAAACCCATCACCTCGGAGCGACGGGTTTCGCGAGCAGAGCTCGCTCCTGCGGGGCGGGCTCGAACGCCCTTGTAGGATGGGTAGAGCGGAGCGAAACCCATCACCTCGGCGCGACAGGTTTCCCAATGCGATCAGGCGGCGGGCAGCGTTTCGTCGTTGAGGGCCTGGGTGAGGTCGAGCTGGCCGGCCACCAGGTCACGGAAACGCGCGGCGGTGAGCGGCCGCGAGAACAGCCAGCCCTGGCCGTAGTGGGCCCCCTCGCTGGCGAGGAACAGCGCCTGGGCCTCGTGCTCGATGCCTTCGGCCACCACCTTCAATTGCAGCGCCTGGGCCATGTGCACGATGTGCGGGGCCACGCCGCTGCTGGCCGCGTCGTGGCCGAGGGCGTCGACGAAGGCCTTGTCGATCTTCAGCACATCCGCCGGCAGTGCCTGCAGGTAGGCGAGGCTGCTGTAGCCGGTGCCGAAGTCGTCGATGAGGATGCGGTGGCCCTGGGCACGCAGCTGGCCGAGCACTTCCTGGGCAGCCTGGATGTCGGCCAGGCCATGCTCGGTGACCTCGAAGGCGATCTGCCGCGCCGGCACCTGGTAGCGCGCCAGCAACGCGGCGGTGAGTGGTGCGATGCGCGGCGAGCCGACGTCGCAGGCCGCCAGGTTGATGGAGATGTACAGCTCCGGGTTGTCACGCAGGAAGGCGCTCTGCTGGGCCAGCACCTGCTCGATCATGAAGTCGGTGATGTCGCGGATCTGCCCGGTGCTCTCGGCCAGGGGGATGAACAGGTCCGGGCTCATCATGTTGCCGTCGGTGCGGCGCCAGCGCACCAGGGCCTCGGCACCGACGCAGCGACGGCTGGCCAGGTCGAACAGCGGCTGGTAGCGCACCCGCAGCTCGCGCCGGCGGATGGCGCCCTGCAGCTCGCCACTGAGGGACTGGCGGCGGCACATGGCGTAGTAGGCGAGCACACCGCAGAGCAGCGACAGCAGGGCGGCAACGGGCAGCCAGCCGAGCAGGGCGTCACGGGCGCGGGCCAGCAGCTCGCCGCGCGGGGTCATCACCAGCAGGTCGAACTCCGGCGTCTGGGTGGGCATGCGGTAGGCCAGGCGATCGGCATTGACCTCCAGCTCGTAGTCCTTGGGCGTCGGCCACTCGGAGCCGGGCGGCCAGGGTTGCGCCAGGCCGAGGATGGGCAGGGCGGCGCCGGTGCTCTTGGGCAGCAGCAGGAGGCTGGCGCCGGCGGGCAGCTCGACCATGTCGCTGAGGTGTCCGCGCGAGGTGGACAGGCGGAAGTAGCCGCGCCCCACCACCAGGGCGGCGAGGTTGTCGTCGGGCTGGTCGGTGCTGTTGAGCCAGTAGCTCTGGCGCTGGCCGACGATGTCCGCCGGGCGCTCCGGGCCGAAGGAGTTCTGCCGCGGCCAGGAGGAGCAACGCTGGCCGCCGCCGATGAAGGCGGCTTCGTAGATGAAGCGGTAGCGGAAGTTGATCTGCCGCAGCGTCTCCACCATGGCCATGTCGCAGCCACGCAGGGGCTGGGCTTCGAGCGTGTCGAGGGCCTCGTGGAGCTGGCCGAACACCTGTTCCAGGCGCTGCAGGAAGCGCTCGCCCTGGACCTTCATCTGCTCCTGCTCGGCGCGCTGGGCCTGCTGGGCCGCCAGCCACAGGCTCGCCAGCACGAACAGGCAGGCGCCGAGCAGGCCGGCCAGGATGGCCACGGGCAGGGGCTGGTAGAGGGTGCGGCGCCAACGGGAAAGTGGGGGCTGCATGATGGCAAGCGCGTCCTGGCGAGATCAGTGAGGTATAGCCCACCGCCAGGAAATCATCGCGCCGGCCGCCGACCGGCGCGCGTCGGCGTCATTGCGTCAATTGAACGTCACGGGGCGGGGCGGCAGGCCCTCCCCCGGGCTGCGGTTGAGCACCAGCAACAGGGCGGCGGTCTCGGCGTCGGGCTGGCCGTCGAACAGGTGCGGGCGGTACTTCATCTGGAACGCGGCGATGACGTTGCGGGTGGCCTCGTCCAGCTGTCCGTTGCGCGGCACCGGGTAGCCCTGGCGGGCCAGCTGCATCTGGAACCAGCCGACGGTGGGCAGTGCCTGGGCGAAGCGCGCCTGCTCCACCGCCACGGCGGAAGCCTCCGGCCAGGGCACGAGGCCGGCGTCGGCGAGGCGCTTCCAGGGGAACAGGGGGCCGGGATCGACCTTGCGCTGGGGGGCGATGTCGCTGTGGCCGATGATGCTGCCCAGGGGCAGGTTGTGGCGCTTGACGATGTCCTTGAGCAGCACGATCAGGGCGTCGATCTGCTGGTCGTCGAAGGGCTGCCAGTTGCGCCCGGTGGCGGTCTGCTCGTAGCCCTCGTTGACCAGCTCGATGCCGATGGTGCTCGCGTTGAGCCAGGTGCGGCCCTGCCATTCGCTCTGGCCGGCGTGCCAGGCGCGCCGGTTCTCGTCCACCAGTTGGTAGATGGTCGGCGGCTGGGCGCCGATCAGGTAATGGGCGCTGACCTCGCCATGGGTGAGCAGCGCGAGGGAGTGCTCCAGGTCGGTCGAGGTGTAGTGCAGCACCACGTACTGCACGCGGCTGTTCTGGTTGACCGAGGTCTGGCTGCGGTCGATGCGCGGGCCGCTGGCGCAACCGGCGAGCAGGGCCAGCAGCAGGCCGAGGGCTAGGGTTCTCATGGGCTGATGTGTAGCACGCTTTGCAGGTTGTCCAGGAGCATGTCGACGCTGAGCATGATCAGCAGCATGCCGGTCAGGCGCTCCACCGCCATCAGGCCGCGCTGGCCGAGGAAGCGCTGCAGGAAGGCGGCCTGGAGCAGGATCAGGGCGGTGCAGGCCCAGGCCACCAGCACGGCGACGTAGAGCTCCCAGAGCTCGCCCTGGTGGGTGTTGCGCAAGGTCATCAGCACCGCCAGCGCGGAGGGACCGGCCACGGCCGGGGTGGCCAGGGGCACCAACATCGGCTCGCCGTCGGGCAGGTCGCCGAGCACGCCTTCGGGACGCGGGAAGATCAGGCGCAGGGCGATGATGAAGAGGATGATGCCGCCGGCGATGGCGATGGCCTCGCGGGACAGGCCGAGGCCGCTGAGGATGTTCTCGCCGAAGGTGAGGAAGAGCAGCAGCAGGCCGAGGGCGAACACCAGTTCACGCAGGGCCACCTTGAGGCGCCGCTCCGGCGCGACGTTCTTCAGTGCGGCGAGGAAGATGGCGATGTTGCCGAACGGGTCGGTGACCAGAAAGATCAGCACGGCGATGCCGAGAATTTCCATGGGCGCTCCTCAACTGAAGGACGAAGTGTAAAGGGCGCTGGCGGCGACGTCTCGCCGCCGTGCCGGGTCGGGTGTCAGAAGTGGTACTTGAGGGTGGTGTTGACCGCGCGCTGGTCACGCGAGGCGTTGCCGCGCACCTCGTCCGGCTCGCTGTAGCCGCCGCTCTGCTGCAGGTACTGGATGCCGAGGAACAGCTGGCGACCCTGGGCGAAGAAGTAGTCGCCGGCATCGAAGCTCAGCTGCGGGCTGAAGCTCAGGCCCTGCTCGCGCTCGCCTTCGGCGCCGGCCCAGTCGAGGCCGCCGTCGAGCAGCCAGCTGGCGTCGCCGAGGCGGAAGGCATAGGCCCAGGCACCGCTGAACTGCACGCTGTGGCCGGGCTCGTCTTGGTCGTCGCGGTCGTAGAGGCTGAGGGTCAGGTAGTCGAAGCCCGGGGCCTGGAGGTCGAAGGCGGGGCCGAGCAGGTTGGTGCCCTGCCCGGGGGTCGGAGTGGCCTGGGCCCCGGCGATGCGCAGGCGCAGGGGGGCAGGGGTGTGGCCGGGCAGGTCGGCCAGGGCCTTGGGCGAGAGGCCGGCGGTGAAGGCCGGGCGCTCGGTGGCGAAGCTGAGGAAGCTCTCGCCGGCGGAATAGGGAAGGGTGGCGAACTGCAGGTTGTCGTCCTGCAGTTGCAGCAGTTCGCTGCCGGCGACCTGGGCGGCGCCGAAGGTCAGGGCAAAACCACCCAACCAGCTGGCGATACGGGAAAGGGAAAGACGCATTGACGATGTCTCCACAGGGTGAAAGCGGGCGCAGCCCGCGAAAAAAGGGGCGGATTATACGCAGCTCCCGGCCCGAGGGCAGCAACGCCACCGGTCATCCTCCGGGCGGCACTGTTCAACGCCTTCGAAAAGCCTATAACTTCTAGTGGCCAGCGGAATCCGTTGGCATAGGGAAATGCCTGCCGAGGATCAACGTCATGCGCCGCCATCTGCTCTGGTTCAAACAGGACCTGCGTCTGGACGACCACCCCGCCGTGCAGGCCGCGCTGGCGGCCGACCGGGTTCTCCCCCTGTTCGTCTTCGACCCGAAGCTGCTGCGTCCGGGCGACCTGGGCATCCGCCGCATGGGTGTGCACCGCGCCCGCTTCCAGCTGGAAAGCCTCACCGCCCTGGACGCCGAACTGCGCCAGCGCGGTTCGCGCCTGCTGGTGGTGCAGGGCGACGCCGCGCAGGTGATCCCGGCACTGATGGAGCACCTGGACCTGAACGAGGTGCTGACCCTCGAAGAGGTGGCGCCCCAGGAGCGAGCCCTGGTCGAGGAGGTGCGCCAGGCCCTGGGCGATATCCGCCTGCGCGAGCTGGCCGGCAACAGCCTGCTGCGCCGCGAGGAGCTGCCGACGCCGGTGGAGCGGCTGCCGGCGGTGTTCAGCCAGTTCCGCGAGCAGGTCGAGCAGCGCCCCAGCGTGTACCAGCCGCGACCGGCCCCCGAGTCACTGCCACCGCTGCCCGAGGCGGTGGACGCGCTGTTCGAGCCGCTGCCGACGCCGACCCGCCTGGGGCTGGGCGAGCCGGTCAGCCTGTCCATCAGTGCCTTCCCCTTCTCCGGTGGCGAGACCGCCGCACTGGCACGGGTGCGCGACTACCTGTGGACCAGCCAGGGCGTGCGCGGCTACCAGGACAGCCGCAACGGCATGGTGGGCAGCGAATACTCCTCCAAGTTCTCGCCCTGGCTGGCCAACGGCAGCCTCTCGCCACGGCGCGTCGCCGCCGAGCTGCGGCGTCACGAGGCGCAGTACGGTGCCAATGCCTCCACCCACCAGCTGTGGCAGCAGCTGCTGTGGCGCGACTATTTCCGCTGGACCCTGCTGCGCCATGGCAGCGCGCTGTTCGAGGCCGGCGGGCTGAAGGCCACCGAGCGTGCGCCTCGGCACCTGGATGAACGTTTCCAGAGCTGGTGCCAGGGCCGCACCGGCATGCCGCTGGTGGACGCCAGCATGCGCGAGCTGGCCGCCACGGGTTTCATGTCCAACCGTGGCCGGCAGGTGGTGGCCGCCTACCTGGTGCACGACCTGGAGCAGGACTGGCGCCACGGCGCGGCCTGGTTCGAGGAACACCTGCTGGACTACGACCCGGCGAGCAACTGGGGCAACTGGGCGTACCTGGCCGGCGTGGCCAGCGACCCGCAGCGCAGCCAGGCCTTCAATGCCCTGCGCCAGGCCCGTCACTACGACCCGGATGCGAGCTACGTGAGCCTCTGGCTGCCGGAGTTGCGGGCGCTGCCGCCGGAGCTGCGGCACACACCCTTCCAGCTGTCGCGCCTGCAACTGGACGCCCTGGACTACCCGCGCCTGGAGCGTGTGCCGGAAGACTGGAAGCCCTACCTCACCTACGCCGCCTGAGGCGGCTCAGCCCAGCTCGATGCGGTTGCGGCCGTCGCGCTTGGCGCGGTAGAGCGCCTGGTCGGCGCGTTCGAACGCCTGGTCGTCCTTCTCGCCTTCGACGAAGGACACCAGCCCCCCTGACAGGGTGATGGTCACGGGCTCGCCCTTGAAGTGGAACGGGCACTGCTCGATGGCCCCGCGCAGGGTGTCGAGCAGTTGCTGGCCGCCCTCCAGGGGCGTGGCGGGGATCAGCAGGACGAACTCCTCGCCGCCGAAGCGGGCGATGAAGTCGGTCTTGCGCAGGCGCTTGGCGATCTCGCCGGCGATGATCTTGAGCACCTTGTCGCCGGCCAGGTGGCCGTAGTTGTCGTTGATGCGCTTGAAGTGGTCGATGTCCAGCACCGCCAGCAGCAGCTCGCCGCCGTAGCGCTTCCAGCGCGCCACCTCCAGCTCCAGGCGCTCGCTCCAGGCGGCCCGGTTGGGCAGGCCGGTGAGCGGGTCGCTGAGGGCTTTCTGCCGCTGCTCCTCGAGATGGTCACGGAAGGCGCTGGCCTCCTGTTCCATGGTCGCGACGCGGTCCACCAGCATCTTGAGGCGCCCGCCGACTTCTTCTTCGCGGGCGGCGCGCTGGCGCTGGTAGTCGTTCATGGTGCTGAGCAGGCCGTCGAGGCGCTTTTCCACGGCGCGCTTGAGGTCATCCAGGTCGGTGGCGTCCTGAACGCTGCTCTGCAGGTCGCTAACCTGCTCGCGCAACTGGTCGTCGAGTACGCGGGCGCTTTCCAGGGTCTCGCTGTAGCCCTCCTGGGCGGCGGAAATGGAGGCGACGAAGGCGACCAGGCGCTCGTTGAGCTGCTTGAGGTAGAGGGCGAAGTCACGGTGCTCGCTGTTGGTGACGGCCAGCACCAGCACGGCGAGGTCGTCCAGTACCGGCACCAGCTCGTACCAGTTCAGGCCGCCCTCCAGGCGCTCGCGCAGGGCTTCGCCCTGGGGCTTGTGGCGCTCGGGCAGGTCGAGCTCGTCCAGCAGGGCGCGCAGGCTGGCGGCGACGTGCGGCGCGACGGCGCTGTAGCCGGGCTCGGGCGGCATGGGCAGCGCATAGCCCGGGTCGCCTTCGCCGGTGAGCAGCGCGGCTGGCAGCGGCAGGCTGTCGAGGCGCGGGGACAGGCTCGGGCTCACGCCGCCGGTGACTGCGGTGACGGGCGCCGCAGGCGCTACGGGCTCCAGGGGCCCCACGGCATCGACCGCGACGGCGGCAGGCGCTACGGGTGCAGGCGCCGGGACAGCGGCCGGCGCGGCCTCGGCGGCGGCCTGGAGCGGGGCCGGTTGTTCGAGGGCCGCAGGGGTGGCCGGCGCTGGCTGGGCCACCGGGGCCTGGGCAGGCGCGGGTACGGGTGCGACGGCGGCCGGCGCGGCGGGTACGTCGTCGTCAGGCGTCGCAGCCGCTTGCAGCGCGGCGGGTGCGGGAACGGCCGGCGGCGGGGCCAAGGCTTCGCCACCCGGGAGCGGCGCGGCGGCCGCCTGGGGCTCGTCGGCGCTGTCGCCCTGGCCTCCGAACAGGCGCTGCAGCAGGCCGGGCTTGGGCGCGGCGGATTCGGCATTGACGATTTCGTCGAGGGCGCGCTGTTGCAGGCCGCTGAGCTCACCGAGGAGGGCGGGCATCTCCCGCGCCTGGCTGGCGCGCTCGTCGATGCGCTTGGCGAACTGCTTGAGGGCCTTGCGCACGTCACGCGGCACATCCAGCTTGAGCAACTGGTTGGTCAGCCCGGTGAGGGCGCCGACGTTCTGGTCGATGCGTTGCTGGCGGCGCTGCTCGGAGTCCAGCACGGCCTTTTCCAGGCGCGGGATCAAGGCGGAGAGGCCGGCGTCGATCTGGTCGCCACGGATGATCTCGCGCAGCTCCTGCATGCACTGGTCGACGGCCTTGTCGGTGCCTTCGGCGGCGAGGGAGCTGCGCACCAGGCCACGGCGCAAGAGGTCGAGGCGGGCGTCCCAGCGACGCTCCAGCTTCTCCTGCTGTTCGAGGCTCTGCAGGTACTTTTCTTTCCAGCGCTGGCCGTCGTCGCTCATGAAGGTGTTCCGTGGGGGGTGTCCACCAGGGCCGGCAGCGCATCCCCGGCGAGGGAGGCGGGCAAGCGGATGTCCACCGCCACTGGCAGGTGGTCGGAGATGGGTTGGCTGAGCACCTGCACGCGCTCCAGGGTGAGGCTGGGGCTGAGCAGGATGTGGTCGAGGCAGCGCTGTGGGCGCCAGCTCGGGAAGGTGGCCTCGACCTGCGGCGCGAGCAGCCCGAGATCACGCAGGGGCGAGGTCTTCAGCAGGTCGTTGGCGTGGGTGTTCATGTCGCCCATCAGTACCTGGTGGCGGTAGCCGCCGATCAGCTCGCGGATGTAGGCGAGCTGGCGGGTACGGGCCTTGGTGCCGAGGGCCAGGTGCATCATCACCACCACCAGCGCGTCCTCGCCCTCGCCGAAGCGCAGGAGGATGGCGCCGCGACCGGGCGGGCCGGGGAGGGGGTGGTCTTCGAGGCAGGTGGGCTGCAGGCGGCTGAGCAACCCGTTGCTGTGCTGGGCGATGCGCCCGAGGTTGCGGTTGAGCTGCTGGTACCAGAAGGGAAACGCGGCCAGGTGGGCAAGGTGCTCGACCTGGTTGACGTAGCCCGAACGCAGGCTGCCGCCGTCGACTTCCTGCAGGGCCACGAGGTCGAAATCGCCGAGCAGGGCACCGATGCGTTGCAGGTTGCTGGCACGGCCGGCATGGGGCAACAGGTGCTGCCAGCTGCGGGTCAGGTAGTGCCTGTAGTGGCCGGTGCTGATGCCGACCTGGATGTTGAAGCTGAGCAGCCGGAGGCGGCCGTCCTGGGGCAGGCCGCCGGAGTCGCAATGCGGGTTGACCTGCGGAGTCCGCAGGCCAGCGGTGCGATCGTTGCTCCAGCGGCGCAGCATCTTCGCTCTGCCGGGCGCCGCTTACTTCGCGGCGCGCTCCTTGGCGATGAGGAAGTCGGCAACCTGGGTGGCCTGCTCGGGGCCGCCGGAGGAGCCGATGTCGAAGCGGTATTTGCCGTTGACGATCAGGGTCGGCACGCCGGAGATCTGGTACGCCATGGCGAGCTTCTTGGCCTTCTCCATCTGGCTCTTCACGCCGAAGGAGTTATAGGCCTTGATGAAGGCGGCCTTGTCCACGCCCTGGCCAGCGAGGAACTCGGCCATCTCGTCGGGGGTGGAGAGCTTCTTGCCTTCCTTGTGGATGGCCTCGAACACCGCCTTGTGCACGGCGTGCTCGACGCCCATGCTCTCCAGGGTGATGAACAGCTGGCCATGGACGTTCCACACGCCGCCGAACATGGCGGGGATGCGCACGAAGTTGACGTCTTCGGGCAGCTTCTCGGTCCAGGCGTTCAGGGTGGGTTCGAATTGGTAGCAATGGGGGCAGCCGTACCAGAACAGTTCCACCACTTCGATCTTGCCGGGCTTGGACACCGGGACCGGGCTGCTCAGTTCGACGTACTGTTTGCCGGCCTGGATGTCCTCGGCCTGTGCGGTCATGCCGAAGAGGCTCGCACTGGCAAGAACGGCGGAAAGAATCAGGTTACGCATGCTTAACTCCTAAGCGGTCAGTATGGTTCTGCGGCGGGCCTTGCTTCGACCGATCGCGGTGCGACGGGTTCCGGCAATTGTAGCGGCGGAACCAATGAAAAAGGGTGGCCATGGCCACCCTTTTATTTACCGATTTCTACCGCTGGGTCGGACTCAGTGCAGACCCTGAATGTAGCTGGACACGGCTTCGATGTCCTTGTTGCTCAGCTTCGCGGCGATGGCGCGCATGATCATGCTGTCGCCGTCGTTGGTGCGGTTGCCTTCGCGGAAGTCGGTCAGCTGCTTGGCCACGTACTGGGCGTGCTGGCCACCCAGGTGCGGGAAGCCGGCGGCGGCATTGCCGGCACCGTTGGGGGAGTGGCAACCGGTGCAGGCGGGCATGCCTTCTTCCAGCTTGCCGCCACGGAACAGGGCTTCACCCCGGGCGACCAGCTTGGGATCGGCGGCGCCGACGCTGCCGGACTGGCTGGAGAAGTAGGCGGCGATGTCGGCCAGGTCCTGGTCGCTCAGGTTGGTCAGCAGGCCGGTCATTTCCAGCACTTGGCGGTTACCGGACTTGATGTCGTGCAGCTGCTTGAGCAGGTAGCGCTCGCCCTGGCCAGCCAGTTTCGGGAAGTTGGGGGCGGCGCTGTTGCCGTCCGGACCATGGCAGGCACCACATACGGCAGCTTTCGCCTGACCGGCTTTGGCGTCGCCAGCGGCGTGGGCCAGACCGGTGATGCCCAGGGTCAACAGCAGACTCACGAGTACTTTGTTCATCAGCTAATCCAATTACGGCTAAGGGTGAAAGAGTTAGCGCCGGGCTACCTTGATTATTGGCTCATCCACTGGATGACCGCTTGGTAGTCCTCGGCACTGCAGTCCATGCACAAGCCTCGGGGAGGCATGGCGTTCAAACCATTGGTGACGCTCTTGACCAGAGCATCGTTGCCCTTGGCCAGACGCGGCTCCCAGGCGGCCTTGTCGCCTTTTTTCGGCGCCATAGGCAGTTGACCGTTGTGACAGGCACCGCAGGCCCGGTTGAAAACCGCTTCCGGATCCTGGGCGGCCTGAGCGCCAAAGGCCAGCGCCGCAAGGCTTGCGACGAGTAGCACTTTCTTCATGATCAACCTCATCAGAGGGGCCCTGCCATGCGTTCTGTCGCGCAACGGTCAGTCCCGTGGACACTGAACCCTGGGGGATAAAGCGCACACTAAATCTGCGGCATTATATACTGGCGATGCTCAAACGGAAACGAAACAGCCCCCTGCGACACCGCGTCGCACCCGTGGACACCTCATGTCATTCAAGAACCCGATCATCGGCCTGTGCCAACAGGCCCGCTTTCTCATCAGTGCCGCCAAGGTCGACCAGTGCCCTCCCGACGAAGGCCTGGAAGTGGCGTTCGCCGGGCGTTCCAACGCCGGCAAGTCCAGCGCGCTGAATACACTCACCCACGCCAGCCTGGCGCGCACCTCGAAGACCCCGGGGCGCACCCAGCTGCTCAACTTTTTCTCGCTGGACGAGCAGCGGCGCCTGGTCGACCTGCCCGGCTACGGCTACGCCAAGGTGCCGATCCCGCTCAAGCAGCACTGGCAACGCCACCTGGAAGCCTACCTGAGCAGCCGCGAGAGCCTGGCCGGGCTGATCCTGATGATGGACATCCGCCACCCGCTGACCGACTTCGACCGCCTGATGCTCGACTGGTCCGCCGCCGGCAACATGCCCATGCACATCCTCCTGACCAAGGCCGACAAGCTGGCGTTCGGCGCCGCCAAGAACGCGCTGCTCAAGGTTCAGCAGGACATCCGCAAGGGGTGGGGCGAGGGCGTGACCATCCAGCTGTTCTCGGCACCCAAGCGCCAGGGCATCGAGGAAGCGCAAGCGGTGCTGGCCAACTGGCTGCAACTGGGCGAGGAATTCGAGCAGGTCGAGCCGGAGGCCTGAATCGCAGGCAAAAAAAACCCCGAGCTTCGTATGGGGAGGGGGAAGTTCGGGGTTCAAGTCTGAACCGCTAGGGCGGGGTCCAGATATCTGCCAACACTAAACACAGCAAAAGGAGCATCGAAGGCTTCACCAGCCATTCCCGAACTCTGACTCTGCGCTCAGTGGAAAAGTTCACCCTCTTTCTGAAATCCGTTCGTTATGAAGGCCTCCGGCGTTATGCGCCGGAGGCCTAAGCCAGGGCTGGCGCCGCCTCAGTGCGCCTCGTCCCAGTTGTCACCCACCCCGACTTCCACCAGCAGCGGCACGTCCAACTGCGCCGCGCCGCTCATCAAGGGGCGGATGGCCTCGCGCACCTGTTCCACCAGGTCTTCGCGCACCTCCAGTACCAGTTCGTCGTGCACCTGGAGGATGACCCGCGCATCCAGGCCGGATTCGCTCAGCCAGTTATCCACAGCCACCATGGCGCGCTTCATGATGTCGGCGGCGGTGCCCTGCATCGGCGCGTTGATCGCGGTGCGTTCGGCGCCCTTGCGCATGGCCTGGTTCTTCGAGTTGATCTCCGGCAGGTACAGGCGCCGACCGAACAGCGTCTCGACGAAGCCCTGCTGCGCCGCCTGCTCGCGGGTGCGCTCCATGTAGGCGAGCACGCCGGGGTAGCGGGCGAAGTAACGGTCGATGTACGCCTGGGATTGCTTGCGGTCGACGCCGATCTGCTTGGCCAGGCCGAAGGCGCTCATGCCGTAGATGAGGCCGAAGTTGATCGCCTTGGCGCTGCGTCGCTGGTCGTTGCTCACCTGCTCCAGCTCGACGCCGAAGACTTCCGCCGCCGTGGCCCGGTGCACGTCGCGGTCGTGACGGAACGCGTCCAGCAGGCCTTCATCCTTGGCCAGGTGAGCCATGATGCGCAGCTCGATCTGCGAGTAGTCCGCCGCCAGCAGCTTGTAGCCCTTGGGCGCGACGAAGGCCTGGCGGATGCGCCGGCCCTCGGCGGTGCGGATCGGGATGTTCTGCAGGTTCGGGTCGGTGGAGGACAGCCGCCCGGTGGCCGCCACCGCCTGGTGATAGGAGGTGTGGATGCGCCCGGTGCGCGGGTTGATCTGCTCCGGCAGCTTGTCGGTGTAGGTGCTCTTGAGCTTGCTCACGGTGCGGTACTGCATGATCACCTTGGGCAGCTCGAAGTCCTGCTCGGCCAGCTCCGCCAGCACGTTCTCGGCGGTGGACGGCTGGCCGGTGGCGGTCTTGGACAGCACCGGCAGGCCCAGCTTCTCGTAGAGGATGGCACCGAGCTGCTTGGGCGAGCCGAGGTTGAACTCCTGGCCGGCCAGCTCATAGGCCTGGCGCTCCAGCTCCACCATGCGGGTGCCCAGCTCGATGCTCTGCTGGCCGAGCAGCTTGGCGTCCACATAGGCGCCGTTGCGCTCGATGCGCGCCAGCACCGGCACCAGCGGCATCTCGATGTCGCGGAACACCGAAGCCAGCGAAGGCACGGCTTCCAGCTTCTGCCACAGCGCCTGGTGCAGGCGCAGGGTGATGTCGGCGTCCTCGGCGGCGTAGGGGCCGGCCTGCTCGATGGCGATCTGGTCGAAGGTCAGCTGCTTGGCACCCTTGCCGGCGATGTCCTCGAAACGGATGGTGCTGTGGCCGAGGTACTTCAGCGACAGGCTGTCCATGTCGTGGCGGGTCGCGGTGGAATCCAGCACATAGGACTCGAGCATGGTGTCGAACGCGATGCCCTGCATGAGGATGGGCGTCGAGGCGTTGGCCAGGACGTTCATGTCGTACTTGGCGTGCTGGCCGATCTTGCCCTTGGCCGGGTCTTCCAGCAGCGGCTTGAGGGCCTTGAGCACGGCGTCGCGGTCCAGTTGCTCGGGCACCCCCATATAGGAGTGGGCCAGCGGCACATAGGCAGCCTCGTGCGGGCTGACGGCAAAGGACACGCCCACCACCTGAGCCTGCTGCGGGTCGAGGCTGGTGGTCTCGGTGTCGAAGGCGAACAGCGGCGCGTCCTGCAGCTTCTTCAGCCAGGCATCGAACTGCGCCTGCTCCAGCACGGTTTCATAGCGGGTCTCGACCGCATCGGCCGGCGCTGCGGGCGGCGGCAGCGTCTCGCCGGCGGCCTTGGCCTGGCGCTGCAGGTCGTCCAGGCCGGTCTTGAACTCCAGGGTGCGGTACAGCTCGGTCAGGGCCTCCACGTCCGGCTCGCCGGGGTGCAGCGCCTCGATCTCGACATTCAGCTCGACGTCGCACTTGATGGTCGCCAGCTTGTAGGAGAGATAAGCCATCTCCTTGTGTTCTTCGAGCTTGGCCGGCAACCCCTTGGCACCGCGGATCGCCAGCTCGGGCACCTTGTCGAGGTTGGCGTAGAGCACGTCCAGGCCACCACCGACGCCGGTCAGCAGGCCCAGGGCGGTCTTCTCGCCGACGCCGGGCACGCCCGGGATGTTGTCGACCTTGTCGCCCATCAGAGCCAGGTAGTCGATTATCAGCTCAGGACCGACGCCGAATTTCTCTTTCACGCCATCGATGTCCAGCACGCTACCGGTCATGGTGTTGACCAGCGTAATGTGCCCGTCGACCAGCTGCGCCATGTCCTTGTCACCGGTGGAGATCACCACCGCACGGCCCAGCGCCGCGCTCTGCCGGGCCAGGGTGCCGATCACGTCATCGGCCTCCACGCCCTCCACGCACAGCAGCGGCAGGCCCAGGGCGCGAACGGTGGCGTGCAGCGGCTCGACCTGCACCCGCAGCTCGTCGGGCATCGACGGCCGGTTGGCCTTGTACTCGGCGAACATCTCGTCGCGGAAGGTTCCGCCCTTGGCGTCGAAGACCACCGCGAAGGGGCTGTCCGGGTACTGCTTGCGCAGGCTCTTGAGCATGTTCAGCACGCCCTTGACCGCACCCGTCGGCAGGCCGGCGGAGGTGGTCAGCGGAGGCAGGGCATGAAAGGCACGGTACAGGTAGGAGGAACCGTCCACCAGGACGAGAGGGGCTTGGCTCATGCGTGAATTCAACCTTTATTCGCCGGACCCGCAGTAGAATGGCCCGATCATTGACGATAAGGGACAAGGTTACCACCATGCGCGCCATCAACCGCCTGTTGCTTGCCAGCCTGCTGGTCGTCGCACCGGCCGGCGTATTCGCCGCCGACGACGCCCCCTCTGCCGAGCCCGACGTGACCATCCGCCAGGACGGCGACAAGACCATCCAGGAATACCGCGTCAACGGCTTCCTGTACGCCATCAAGGTCACCCCCAAGGGTGGCAAACCCTATTTCCTGGTCCGCGCAGACGGCGACAGCAACTTCATCCGGTCGGACAACCCGGACATGCTGATCCCGCAGTGGGAAATCTTCAGCTGGTAAGGCCGCCGTGCCGGCCGTAACAAGGTAGTCCAATGTCCGTTTTCACCCCGCTCGAACGCCCTGAACTCGAAACCTTCCTGGCCCCCTACGGGCTGGGGCGGCTCAAGGACTTCAAGGGCATCGCCGAAGGTTCGGAGAACAGCAACTTCTTCGTCAGCCTGGAGCAGGGTGAATACGTGCTGACCCTGGTGGAGCGCGGCCCCAGCCACGACCTGCCGTTCTTCATCGAACTGCTCGACGTGCTCCACGACGCCGGCCTGCCGGTGCCTTACGCCCTGCGTACCAGCGATGGCCAGGCCCTGCGCGAGCTGGCCGGGAAGCCCGCCCTGCTGCAGCCCCGGCTCGCCGGCAAGCATGTGCGCGAAGCCAACGCGCACCACTGCAGCGAAGTCGGCGCACTGCTGGCCCGCCTGCACCTGGCCACCCGCGAGCACCCCATCGAGCGCAAGAGTGACCGCGGCCTGGACTGGATGATCAAAGAAGGCCCATCCCTCGCCCTGCAGCTGGATGAGGCCGCGCTGCCTCTATTGCGTGACGCCCTGAAGGAAATCGCCGAGCTCAAGCCGCGCATCATCGCCCTGCCCCGCGCCAACCTGCACGCCGACCTGTTCCGCGACAACGTGCTGTTCGACGGCCCGCACCTGGCCGGGCTGATCGACTTCTACAACGCCTGCTCGGGGCCGATGCTCTACGACCTGGCGATCTGCCTGAACGACTGGTGTTCCGACGACGAAGGCCGCCTGGACGCCCAGCGCGCCCGTGCCCTGCTTGGCGCCTATGCCGCCCTGCGCCCCTTCAGCGCCGCCGAGGCGGAACTCTGGCCGGCCCTGCTGCGCATCGCCTGCGTACGCTTCTGGTTGTCGCGCCTGATCGCCGCCAACGCTTTCGCCGGCCAGGACGTGCTGATCCACGACCCCGCCGAGTTCCAGCGCCGCCTGGCCCACCGCCAGAACGTGCACCTGCCGCTGCCCTTCGCGCTCTAGCCGGAAGGCTCGTCCACCACCGCCCAGCCGAACGCCGGGTACAGCGCGCCGTCCACGTCGCGCTGGGCCACGCCGAACAAGCCGCCCACCAGGCGGGCATTGCGCTTCGTGCCGGTGGTGAATTCGTCGATCAGCAGTACCGCACTCACCAGGCTCTTGGGGATGGCCTGCAGGCCCGGCCCCTGGGCCTGGTCCGCCATCAGCCAGTCACCGCTCAGCGCCATCACGCCAGCCCGCTCGAAGCGCACCTGCCAATCCCCAAGGTAGGGGTTCGGTCGCAGCGCGTCGGTGGCCGTGTCGACGATGTAGGGGAAGAGCGTGAGGATCCAGCCCGTCAGCTCCGACGGGCCCGAACCGCTGCGATAGCGGAAGAAGGACTCCCAGAAGGCGCGATCCACCTCGCCGGCCGCAGTGCGGGCGATCGCCTCCAGCACCGGCTTCAGGCTCGCCACCCAATGGCCCAGCCCGTACCCCTCCAGGGCAGTGAAACGCTCGATGATCAGGCGCCAGTCATCCTCGCTGCCCTGCAGCTCGATCTCGGGGATGCCGCAGCCGGCCAGCATCTCGTAGTCGAAGTAGCCGCTGAAGGCATCCATCCAGCACAGCGAGAAGGCGGCGCTCTCAATGGGGCCGGTGGTGGAGAAGGCCGTGGCGATGAAGTCGGAGAACGGCGGGATCTCCCCGGCGATCTGCCGGGAGAAATCACCGAACAGCTCGACCCAGCGGCTGTTATCGGCGAAGGGGTAGTCGGGGCAGAACACCGTCAGCGTCTTCTTGCCCTGGTGGCCCACCAGGTCGGGCCGCAGCTGCTCGCCATGCAGGGCCATATGGTTGGCGAAGCCCTGGGCAATGCAGAACCAGATGTCGTCCGGGCGGATCACCAGCGGGTGATGCCCATAGAAGGCACGGCACGCGGCCTTGGCGAAGGCGTTGCAGTTGTCCTCCTCCAGCAGCTCGCAGGCCATGCAGTCCAGCGCCTCCACCGGCCGGTTGAGCAACGTGCGCATGACGGTATCGGCCGGCAGGCGTGGATAAGGGGCGCCGTGTTCAACATCCGAAAGGGTGAAGCGGATCATTCGGGTTCTCCCTGAACCTGGAAAAGCGCCATGGTGCCGGTTTGCCGAAAGCGGTGCAGCTACCTACATCCGACTCTGGAGCCACGGAAGGGCACGGATAGAGGGCAGATGTAGCCTGGGCTTCAGCCCAGGAAATGCGCGCGAAGGCGAAGCATGCTTGTCCGTGTGAAGGTAGAGCCCGCTGTGGACGTCCCTGTCGGTGCTCCGCTGCCTCGGTTCGACCCCGGCCCGGCCATCCTTGGCCGGGCGTTCGCCGGCGCAACGCATGCTTGTCCGAGGAAAGGTAAAGCCCGCTGTAGACATCCCTGTCGGTGCTCCGCTGCCTCAGTTCGACCCCGGCCCGGCCATCCATGGCCGGGCGTTCGCCGGCGCAACGCATGCGTTGCGAAAACCCCGGCTCACCCACATTTCGAATGCCCGCAGTTGAGGCAGGTGGCGCAGCCGTCCATCTGCACCACGGCCTGGGTGTTGCACTTGCCGCAGAGCTGGGAGCCGGGCGGGAAGCCTTCGCCGGGTTCGGCGGTGCTGGTGCCCAGGCTGGCCTCGTAGGCGGCGCGTTTCTCGGCGAGGTAGAGCTTCTGCTCCTCGTCCAGTTGCTGGCCTTCCATCAGGCCGATGGCGATCAGGTGGCGTTCGAGCACCGCGCCGATCTCCGCCACCAGCGAGGGCATGTAGATGCCGCCGCGCTTGAGGTAGCCACCGCGCGGGTCGAACACCGCCTTCAGCTCTTCCACCAGGAAGGTGCAATCACCGCCCTTGCGGAACACCGCCGACATGATGCGGGTGAGGGCGACTATCCACTGGAAGTGCTCCATGCCCTTGGAGTTGATGAAAATCTCGAAAGGCCGGCGCTGCTCGTAGGCCGTGCCGGGGTTGAGCACCACGTCGTTGATGGTCACGTACAAGGCATGCTCGAACAGCGGCGACTTGATCTTGTAAGTGGCACCCACCAGGGTTTCCGGGCGCTGCAGGGTCTCGTCCATCTGCACCACGGCAGCGGCTTCCTCGGCGGCCAGGCGCACGCGCTCGGCCTCGACGTCAACCACCTTGAAGCCCTTGATCTTCTGGCTGATCTTCACGCTCATCACTGCCTCCGCCAATCAGTACTTGCCGTAATAGCCTTCTTTCAAGGCGTCGAAGAGGTTGGCGGCGCTGTGCAGCTCGCCGTCGTACTCCACCTGCTCGTTGCCCTTGAGCTCCACTACGCTGCCGTCCTCGAGTTCGAAGCGATAGCGGGTCTTCTCCAGGTCCGCGTCCTTCACCAGCACGCCCTGGAAGGCCGCCGGGTTGAAGCGGAAGGTGGTGCAGCCCTTGAGGCCCTGGCGCCAGGCGTAGCGGTAGATGTCCTTGAAGTCCTCGAAGGGGTAGTCGGTGGGCACGTTGGCGGTCTTGGAGATGGACGAGTCCACCCACTTCTGCGCGGCCGCCTGGATGTCCACGTGCTCGGCTGGGCTGATGTCGTCGGCAGCGACGAAGTACTCCGGCAGCTTCTGCGCCGCGGCCTCGGCGCCCGGCACGGCGTGGGCGTTGACCAGGGTGCGGTAGGCCAGCAGCTCGTAGCTGCACACCTCGATCTTTTCCTTGGTCTTGCGCCCGGGGCGGATCAGGTTGCGCGAATAGGCGTGGGCGAAGCTCGGCTCGATGCCGTTGGAGGCGTTGTTGGCCAGGCTCAGGCTGATGGTGCCGGTGGGCGCGATGGAGCTGTGGTGGGTGAAGCGTGCGCCGACCCGGGCCAGCTCTTCCACCAGCTCCGGTGCGTACTCGGCGATGCGCTGCATGTAGCGCGAATAGCGCGCATGCAGCAGGCTGCCGGGCACCTCGTCGCCCACCTTGAGGCCGTCCGCGGCCATCTCCGGGCGCTTGCGCAGCATCTCCGCGGTCACCGCGAAGCGCTGGGCCAGCAGCGGCGCCGGGCCTTTCTCTCGGGCCAGCTCCAGGGCCTGCTGCCAGCCCACCAGGGCCATCTCGCGGGCCACTTCCTCGGTGAACACGCAGGCTTCCGGGCTGCCGTAGCGCAGGCGCAGCAGGGTCAGCGCCGAGCCCAGGCCAAGGAAGCCCATGCCATGGCGGCGCTTGCTGGTGATCTCCTCGCGCTGCTGCGCAAGCGGCAGGCCGTTGATCTCCACCACGTTGTCGAGCATGCGGGTGAAGACCTTCACCACCTCGCGGAAGCGGTCCCAATCGAAGCGCGCATCCTCGCTGAAGGGCGCCTCGACGAAGCGGGTCAGGTTGATCGAGCCCAGCAGGCAGGAGCCATAGGGTGGCAACGGCTGCTCGCCGCAGGGGTTGGTGGCGCGGATCGCCTCGCACCACCAGTTGTTGTTCAGGTCGTTGACCCGGTCGATGAGGATGAAGCCCGGCTCGGCGTAGTCGTAGGTGGAGACCATGATCATGTCCCACAGGTGCCGCGCCTTGAGCCGGCCATAGACGCGGCAGGCCACCAGAGCGTCCTCGCGCACCTGGTAGCCCTCGTGCACCGGCCACTCGCGCCAGACCACCTGCCCGGGGTCGCCCAGGTCCACCTCGCCCAGCTCCTTGGCGTGCACGGGGAATACCAGGGGCCAGTCGTCGTCGGTCTCCACCGCCTGCATGAAGCCATCGGTGATCAGCAGGCTGAGGTTGAACTGGCGCAGGCGCCCGTCCTCGCGCTTGACCCGGATGAACTCGCGCACGTCCGGGTGGCTGACGTCGAAGGTGCCCATCTGCGCGCCCCGGCGGCCACCGGCGGAGCTCACGGTGAAGCACATCTTGTCGTAGATATCCATGAACGACAGCGGCCCGCTGGTATGCGCGCCGGCGCCGGAAACATAGGCGCCGCGCGGGCGCAGGGTGCTGAATTCGTAGCCGATGCCGCAGCCGGCCTTGAGGGTCAACCCGGCCTCGTGGACCTTGGCCAGGATGTCGTCCATGGAGTCGTGGATGACCCCGGAGACGGTGCAGTTGATGGTGGACGTGGCCGGCTTGTGGCCCAGGGCGCCGGCGTTGGAGATGATCCGCCCGGCGGGGATGGCGCCGTTGCGCAGCGCCCAGAGGAAGCGTTCGTACCAGTGCTCGGGGTCGTTTGCCTCGACCTCGGCCAGGGCCTTGGCGACCCGCTGCCAGGTGTGGTCGAGCGTGGCGTCGACCGGGGTGCCGTCCTTGTGCTTGAGCCGGTACTTGCTGTCCCAGATGTCTTCGGACGCGGCCTGCAGGGCGATGCCCTCGCGCGCCTGGATCGTGGTGCCTGTCTTGGCCATTCGCCGGAACCTCCTGTCGTCTGGATGAACCTTTGGAAGGGGCTCACCCTATCAACATGTAGTGCCAGTTCGATGACGCATATCAACATCTTGTGTCACCGCCGCAAAACCCTCGGTGACACCTTAGCCGTCGGCACGCTCCTGCGCCGGGCGTTCCGTCCGATCCTTCAGAGCTTTTCCAGGCAGCCCGCCAGGCCGGTGCCGAGGTTCTCCAGCAGCGCTTCGTAGCCCCCCGCGTCCAGCGGCGCCTGCATGCCCAGGGCATCCAGTTCGGCCAGGCGCACCGGCAGCCCGGCGGTCAGGGTTTCGGCCAGGCGCGGGCGCACCGGCGGCTCGTTGAACACGCAGCTGGGGCCGGCCTTTTGCAGCCGCGCGCGCATGGCGGCGACGTGGCGGGCGCCGGGCTGCACCTCGGCGGCGACGCTGAAGACCCCGGCGTGGCGCAGGCCGTAGGCGGCTTCGAAGTAGTCGAAGGCCTCGTGGAAGACGAAGAACGGCTTGCCGGCGACGGCGGCCATGCGTGCCTTGAGGCGCGCATCGAGCAGGTCCAGGCGTTCGCCGAAAGCGTTCAGGTTGGCCTGGTAGCGGGTGGCGTTGGCCGGGTCGGCGACGGCCAGGTCGGCGGCCATGCGCGCGGCGATCACCCGGGCGTTGGCCGGCAGCAGCCAGAGGTGGGCGTCGAGGGAGCCGGGGCGGTGGTCGTGGTCGTGCTCGTGTTCATCCTCGGCCCCGTGCTCATGCTCGTCGTGGCCGATGGCTTCGAAGTGGCGCAGGGTCATGCCGGGCAGGGACTGCACCGCCACCGATGGCTTGCTGCGGCCTTCCAGCACGCGGGGGAGGAATCCTTCCAGGTCGGGGCCGACCCAGTACAGCAGGTCCACCTCGCGCACGCGCCGCACGTCGGAGGGGCGCAGCGCGTACTGGTGCGGCGAGGCGCCCGGGGGCAGCAGCACCTCGGGCTGGCCGACGCCGTCCTGCACGGCGGCGGCGATCAGTTGCAGCGGCTTGATGCTGGCCAGCAGGCGCACGTCGGCCTGGGCCGGAAGGGCCAGGCAGGCGAGGAAAAGAAGGGGCAACAGACGTGACACGGGAACAGACTCCGGCTCGAAAGCGTAATAGAATAACGTCTCTTTGCCCGGACGTCGCCGCCCATGCTCAAGCCCATCAAGACCAAAGCCCCCCTGGCCTGCATGCCCCACGACCATTCCCATTGCGTGCGTGATGCACTGGCCGAAGCCGAGGTGCTCTGCGCTCGCGACGGCCTGCGCCTGACCACCCTGCGCAAGCGCGTGCTGGAGCTGGTCTGGGCCAGCCACAAGCCGCTGGGCGCCTACGACATCCTCGGGGTGCTCACCGAGGAAGACGGTCGCCGCGCCGCGCCGCCCACCGTCTATCGGGCGCTGGATTTCCTCCTGGAAAACGGCCTGGTGCACCGCATCGCCTCGCTCAACGCCTTCGTCGGCTGCAACCACCCGGGCGACGCCCACCAGGGCCAATTCCTCATCTGCCGCGAATGCCAGACCGCCATCGAGCTGGAACAGCCGACCATCAGCAACGCCATCGTCGCCAGCGCCCAGGCCGTGGGCTTCGCCGTCGAAGGGCAGACGGTGGAGATCGTCGGCCTCTGCGCCACCTGCCGGGAGGCGGCATGAGCGATCCGCTGATCCGTCTCGACGGCGTCGGCGTCAGCTTCGCCGGCCAGGCGGTGCTGCAGGACGTCGGCCTCAGCCTCAAGCCCGGCGAGATCGTCACCCTGATCGGCCCCAACGGCGCCGGCAAGACCACCCTGGTGCGCACCGTGCTCGGCCTGCTCAAGCCCGAGCGCGGCAGCGTCTGGCGCAAGCCGCGCCTGCGCATCGGCTACATGCCGCAGAAGCTCCAGGTGGACGCGACCCTGCCGCTCTCCGTGCTGCGCTTCCTGCGCCTGGTGCCGGGGGTGGACCGCGACGCCGCCCTGGCCGCGCTCAAGGAAGTGGGCGCCACCCACGTCATCGACAGCCCGCTGCAGAGCGTTTCCGGCGGCGAGCTGCAACGGGTGCTGCTGGCCCGCGCGCTGCTGCGCCAGCCCGAGTTGCTGGTGCTGGACGAGCCGGTGCAGGGCGTCGACGTCGCCGGCCAGGCCGAGCTCTACCGCCTCATCACCCGCCTGCGCGACCGCCTCGGCTGCGGCGTGCTGATGGTCTCCCACGACCTGCACCTGGTGATGAGCACCACCGACCAGGTGGTCTGCCTGAACCGCCACGTGTGCTGCTCCGGCCACCCCGAGCAGGTCAGCTTCGACCCGGCCTTCGTCGAGCTGTTTGGCCAGGACGCCAAGAGCCTCGCCGTCTACCACCACCATCACGACCATGCCCACGACCTGCATGGCGAGGTCGTGGCCACCCCCACCTTCCCCGAGGGCACCCGCTTCACGCCCGTCCACAAGCACGGCCCCGACTGCAACCATGGCTGATTTCCTCGTCAACGCGCTTCTCGCCGGCCTCGCCCTGGCCCTGGTGGCGGGCCCGCTCGGCTCCTTCGTGGTCTGGCGGCGCATGGCCTACTTCGGCGACACCCTGTCCCACGCCGCCCTGCTGGGCGTCGCCCTGGGCCTGATGCTGGATGTCAGCCCGACACTGGCGGTGACCGTCGGCTGCGTGCTGCTGGCCGTGCTGCTGGTCACCCTGCAGCAACGCCAGCCGCTGGCCTCGGACACCCTGCTGGGCATCCTCGCCCACAGCACCCTGTCCCTCGGCCTGGTGGCCCTGAGCTTCATGAGCGAAGTGCGCATCGACCTGATGGGCTACCTGTTCGGCGACCTGCTGGCGGTGAGCCCCACCGACCTCGCCTGGATCCTCGGCGGCAGCGCCCTGGTGATGCTGATCCTCGTCCCGCTGTGGCGGCCGCTGCTGGCCATCACCGTGCACGAGGAACTGGCGCGGGTGGAAGGCCTGCCCGTGGCGGCCATCCGCCTGGCGCTGATGCTGCTGATCGCCGTGGTCATAGCCGTGGCCATGAAGATCGTCGGCGTGCTGCTGATCACCTCGCTGCTGATCATTCCCGCCGCTGCCGCCCAGCGCCATGCGCGCACCCCGGAGCAGATGGCCGCCGGTGCCAGCCTGCTGGGCCTGGTGGCGGTGTGCGCCGGCCTGGCGCTGTCCTGGTTCAAGGACACCCCCGCCGGCCCCTCCATCGTCGTCTCGGCGGCGGCGCTGTTCCTCCTCAGCTTCGCCCTGCCCAAGCGCGCCTAGCCGCTCACCACCTGCGCCACGGTCGCCTTCGCAGCGCCCGTGGCCGCGTCTTCCAGGATCATCCGCGCCGCCTTCTCGGCGATCATCAGGGTCGGCGAGCAGGTGTTGCCGGAAACGATGGTCGGCATGATCGACGCGTCCACCACCCGCAGCCCCGGCACCCCGTGCACCCGCAGGCGCGCGTCCACCACCGCCTCGCGGCCCTGGCCCATGCGGCAGGTGCCCACCGGATGGAAGATGGTGGTGCCGATGTCGCCCGCCGCCTGGCGCAGCTCCGCCTCGCTCTGCAGGGCCGCGCCCGGCAGGTACTCCTCCGGCTGGTAGCGCGCCAGCGCCGGTGCGCCGGCGATGCGCCGGGTCAGGCGGATGGCGTCGGCGGCCACGCGCAGGTCCTCGTCCTCGCTCAGGTAGTTGGGCTGGATCAGCGGCGCCGCACTGGCCTCGGCGGCGCGGATATCCACCCGCCCACGGCTGGCCGGGCGCAGGTTGCACACCGAGGCGGTGAAGGCCGGGAAGGCGTGCAGCGGCTCGCCGAAGCGCTCCAGCGACAGCGGCTGCACGTGGTATTCGAGGTTGGCGCGGTCCTGCTCCGGGCCGCTGCGGGCGAAGGCGCCCAGCTGGCTCGGCGCCATGGCCAGCGGGCCGCTGCGGCTCAGCAGGTAGCGCAGGCCCATGCCGGCCTTGCCCCAGAGGCTGCCGGCCAGCTGGTTGAGCGTCGGCACGCCGCTGACCTTGAAGATCAACCGCAGTTGCAGGTGGTCCTGCAGGTTGCCACCGACGCCGGGCAGCTCGTGGTGCACGCCGATGCCCAGCCCTTCCAGCAACGGGCGTGGGCCGATCCCCGAGCGCTGCAACAGGGTGGGCGAGCCGATGGCCCCGGCGCTGAGGATCACCTCGC
Source organism: Pseudomonas sp. 57B-090624 (assembly GCF_003234055.1). Lineage (NCBI taxonomy): Bacteria > Pseudomonadati > Pseudomonadota > Gammaproteobacteria > Pseudomonadales > Pseudomonadaceae > Pseudomonas > Pseudomonas sp. 57B-090624. Next base: position 170,607 of record NZ_QKRU01000001.1, on the reverse strand, counting down.
GGGCGCGGAATTCCCGGGCCTGGCCCTGCCAGCGAGCCAGCACGCCCCGGGCGCGGCCGTCCTCCAGCAGCACCCGCTCGGCCTCGACGCCGGTACGCACGGTGAGGTTGGGGCGCTGGCGCGCGGGGCGCAGGTAGGCCTTGGAGGCATTCCAGCGCACCCCGGAGCGCTGGTTGACCTGGAAGTAGCCGCAGCCTTCGTTGTCGCCTGTGTTGAAGTCCTCCACCGCGGCGATACCGGTTTCGCCCGCCGCCGCGCGGAAGGCGTCCAGCAGGTCCCACGACAGCCGCTGGCGCTCCACCCGCCATTCGCCGCCGGCGCCGTGGTGCTCGGAGGCGCCGCCGTGGTGGTCCTCGCAGTGCTTGAACAGCGGCAGCACGTCATTCCAGCCCCAACCCGGGTTGCCCAGCGCCGCCCAATGGTCGTAATCCGCCGCCTGGCCGCGCATGTAGATCATCCCGTTGATCGACGAGCTGCCGCCCAGCACCCGCCCGCGCGGGTAGCCCAGGGCGCGGCCGTTGAGGCCCGGCTCGGCCTCGGTGCGGTAGCACCAGTCGGTACGCGGGTTGCCGATGCAATAGAGGTAGCCGACGGGGATGTGGATCCAGGGGTGGATATCGCGGCCCCCGGCTTCCAGCAGCAGGACCCGATGCCGCCCGTCGGCCGAAAGCCGGTTGGCCAGCAGGCAACCGGCGGGGCCGGCACCGACGATCAGGTAGTCGTAGTGGCTGTTGTCAGGCTGCATCGGAACCTCGCCAGAGCGTGTAATTGTTGTCGTTCACCATGGTAGGGAAGCCGCCGCAGAAATACAGGACGAACGGCGAACGGCGCGCGGGCCGCCGGGTCTGATAGCACGCAGATGGCAAAAAAGTGGCCCCGACTTTTGTCCTGCCCGGTCGCGCAGTGTAGAATTGCGCGTTTTTTGAGCAACACGAGACTTGCAGGAATGATGCTGTTCGCAACCCGATACCTTCCCGTTATCGCGATTTCCCTGCTGTTAGCCGCGTGCCAGAGCAAACCGCAGGTGGCCAGCCTGCCCACCGACGATTTGGTCACCAGTTTCCGTCAACTGGACCTGAGCCTGAACAACGGCCAGTTGGCCGATGCCGAGACCCAGCTCAAGGACCTCCAGCAGCGCGCCGCCGGCGACACCCGCCTGGAGCAGTACCAGCGCCAGCTCACCGAAGCCTGGCTGAAGAAAGGCCAGGCCGCGCTGCAGCAGGGTGACCTGGACACCGCCACCACCGCCCTCAGCCACGCCCGCAGCCTGATGCCCCAGGCACCGGCGCTGACCACCGGCCTCGACGGCGCCATCGCCCAGGCCCGCGCCAGCGAGCTGGACCGCGCCGAGCAGGCCCGCACCGCCAGCGAGCAGGCCGCCGCCAAGGAAGTCGCCGCCCGTACCGAGCAGGCCCGCCAGCAGCGCCTCGCCCTGGAGCGCCAGGCCGCCGAGGCCGCCAAGCTGGTGGCCATCCCGGCACCCGTGGCCCAGCCGGCTGCAGCCGCCAAGCCCGTGCGCCGCGTGGCCAACCAGGTAGCGCTGCCGATGCTCGACAACGACGACAACGAGCGCCTGCGCAGCCTGCTCGACGCCGTGGCCGCCGACGTGGTCGCCTTCGACTGCGGCGTGCGCCTGCAGGTGCGCGAAGCCAAGCAGTACCCCTGGGTCGTGGCCCTGCTTTCCGCCCGGGTGAAGAAGCTCGACCCCAGCTACAAGCTGCGCGTGGACCACAGCATCGACCCCGCCAAGGTGCCGAACCTGGTGCTCAGCCCGAAAAGCTGAGGCCCCGGCCAGCGCGCGCCGGGCTCCACCCGACCTAGGTCACGCAACGCCGATCCCTAGGGCGGGTGGAGCCCGCGTTCACCCCCGCCATGGCGTGACGTTGGCGGGACGCGCGCACCTCCATTCTTATTCCAACTGGCTATAGCCATAGGCCGACAAAGATTTTCGGCGCCTATGCGTGAACAGGTAAACTAGCCGGCTTTTTAGGCCCACCCGGCCCCCGAGAACCCACAAGGTTTCCCCCGTGATCGAATTCCATGACGTCCATAAGGCGTACCGCGTCGAACGCCGCGAGATTCCGGCCTTGCAGCCCACCGACCTGCGCGTCGAGCAGGGCGAGGTGTTCGGCCTGATCGGCCACTCCGGCGCCGGCAAGAGCACCCTGCTGCGCCTGATCAACCGCCTGGAAGAACCCAGCGGCGGACGCATCGTCATCGCCGGCGAAGACGTCACCGCCCTCGATGCCGAAGGCCTGCGCCGCTTCCGCCAGCGCGTCGGCATGATCTTCCAGCACTTCAACCTGCTGTCCTCCAAGACCGTCGCCGACAACGTCGCCCTGCCGCTGAAGCTGGCCGGCGAGCTGTCCCGCACCGAGATCGACGCCCGCGTCGCCGAGCTGCTGGCCCGTGTCGGCCTCAGCGACCATGCGAAGAAGTACCCCGCCCAGCTTTCCGGCGGCCAGAAGCAGCGCGTCGGCATCGCCCGCGCCCTGGCCACCCAGCCGAAGATCCTGCTCTGCGACGAGGCCACCAGCGCCCTCGACCCGCAGACCACCGGCCAGGTCCTGCAGCTGCTGGCGGAGATCAACCGCGAGCTGAACCTGACCATCGTCCTCATCACCCACGAGATGGACGTGATCCGTCGCGTCTGCGACCGCGTCGCGGTGATGGATGCCGGCGTCATCGTCGAGCAGGGCCCGGTGGCGGATGTCTTCCTCCACCCGCAGCACCCCACCACCCAGCGCTTCGTCCAGGAAGACGAGCAGGTGGACGAGGGCGAGCAGCGTGACGACTTCGCCCACGTCCAGGGCCGCATCCTGCGCCTGACCTTCCGCGGCGAGGCCACCTACGCGCCGTTGCTGGGCACCGTCGCGCGCCGCACCGGCGTCGACTACAGCATCCTCGCGGGGCGTATCGACCGCATCAAGGACACCCCCTACGGCCAGCTCACCCTGGCCCTCACCGGCGGCGACATCGAGGCCGCGCTGACCTGCTTCCGCGAAGCGGACGTGCACCTGGAGGTCCTGCGCTGATGCAAGAGCTCATCGCCAACATCGACTGGTTCGAAATCTGGCTGGCCAGCCTGGACACCCTGCTGATGCTCGGTGGCTCGCTGCTGTTCACCGTGCTGCTGGGCCTGCCCCTGGGCGTGCTGCTGTTCCTCACCAGCCCGCGCCAGCTGTTCGAGAACCGCGCCGTCTACAGCCTGCTGTCGCTGGTGGTGAACGTGCTGCGTTCGCTGCCCTTCATCATCCTGCTGATCGTGATGATCCCCTTCACGGTGTTCATCACCGGCACCTCCCTGGGTGTCGCCGGCGCCATTCCGCCGCTGGTGGTGGGCGCCACGCCGTTCTTCGCGCGCCTGGTGGAAACCGCCCTGCGCGAGGTGGACCGCGGCATCATCGAAGCCACCCAGTCCATGGGCGCCACCACCCGGCAGATCGTGGTCAACGCCCTGCTGCCGGAAGCGCGCCCGGGCATCATCGCCGCCATCACCGTCACCGCCATCACCCTGGTGTCCTACACCGCGATGGCCGGCGTGGTGGGTGCGGGCGGCCTGGGCGACCTGGCCATCCGCTTCGGCTACCAGCGCTTCCAGACCGACGTCATGGTGGTCACCGTGGTGCTGCTGCTGGTGCTCGTCCAGATCCTGCAAACCATCGGCGACAAGCTGGTGGTGCATTTCTCGCGCAAGTGAAAGGATGGCCGGCGTCCACCCGACCCGGCCCTCGCATTCCCATAAGGAGCGTTCCATGAAAAAACTGCTGGTGGCCGCTGCCGCCTTCGCCGCCCTCTCCGCCCAGGCCGACACCCTGACCGTGGCCGCCACCCCGGTGCCCCACGCGGAAATCCTCGAATTCATCAAGCCGCAGCTGGCCAAGGAAGGCGTGGACCTGAAGATCAAGGTCTTCACCGACTACGTGCAGCCCAACGTGCAGGTGGCCGAGAAGCGCCTGGACGCCAACTTCTTCCAGCACCAGCCGTACCTGGATGAGTTCAACAAGGCCAAGGGCACCCAGTTGGTGAGCGTCGCCGGCGTGCACATCGAGCCCTTCGGTGCCTACTCCACCAAGATCAAGAAGCTCGACGAGCTGCCCCAGGGCGCTGCGGTGGTCATCCCCAACGACGCCACCAACGGCGGCCGTGCGCTGCTGCTGCTGGACAAGGTCGGCGTGATCAAGCTGAAGGACAACACCAGCATCACCGCCACCCCCAAGGACATCGCCGAGAACCCCAAGGGCATCAAGGTGCGTGAACTGGAAGCGGCCACCCTGCCGCGCGTGCTGACCCAGGTCGACCTCGCCCTGATCAACACCAACTACGCCCTGGAAGCCAAGCTGAACCCCACCAAGGACGCCCTGGCCATCGAAGGCAGCGACTCGCCCTACGTGAACATCCTGGTGTCCCGCCCGGACAACAAGGACAGCGCCGACATGCAGAAACTGGCCAAGGCCCTGCACAGCCCCGAGGTGAAGCAGTTCATCCTCGAGAAGTACAAGGGCGCCGTGGTCCCGGCGTTCTGATCGCTTCCCGGTCATGAAGAAGCCCGCTCATCGAGCGGGCTTTTTTGTGGGCGCTGAACGGCGTCGATCAACACCGTAGGGCGGGTGAAACCCGCGTGTGCACAGTACTCGGTCGTCGGGTTTCACCCGACCTACGAAACGGCGCCAGGGTGCGGGCCTTCAGCCCGCGTCCGGCAGTCGCTCCGGCCGCGACCAGATCCACGCGGCACCGATGGCCATGCCGACACCGGCCATGATCACCGACGGCAGGTGCGGCACGGTGCAGGCCAGCAGCGTCAGGCCCAGGCACATGCTGGTACTGGCGACGACCTTGGTGCGGCGGGTGATGACCCCGCCGTTGCGCCAGTTGCGCAGCGAGGGGCCGAGCAGGCGGTGGTTCTCCAGCCAGGCGCTGAGGCGCGGCGAACCCTTGGCCGCCGCCCAGGCCGCCAGCAGCACGAACTCGGTGGTGGGCAGCCCCGGCAGCACCACGCCCAGCAGCGCCAGGCCGATGAACAGGTAGGCGAGGGCCTGCCACAACCCGCGCAGTGGCCCGCGCGCGCCGGCCTCAGGCAAAGCAGCGTTCCAGGTGATCGGCGAAGCGGTTGAAGGCGGCGATGGCGGCGGCCTCCGCCTGGCGTTCCTGTTCGGCGTCCAGCTCGATGCCGTCGAGGGTGGCGACGAAGCTCTTCCAGCCCTGGGCGCGCCCGCCTTCCGGATCACCCAGGTGGCGGGCGCCGAAGCTGTCGGACAGCTGCAGCGCCTCGGCGCGCTTGTAGAGGAAGGCGGCGCCGAGCTTGGAGCCCTCGGACACGAACAGCCAGCCCAGTGCAGCACCCAGCGGGTGCTTGGCGCCACGCACGCTCTCGTCGCCCTCGGGCACGGCCTGGCCCAGGTCGGCCAGGTCGAGGCGCGCCTGCTCGTGGCGGGCGCGGGCGGCGAGGTTGTCGAAGATCAGGCCCAGCTCGGCATCGGCATAGAGCGCGGCCAGGTCGTACTGGAACAGGTACTGGGCGGCGACGAAGCGGGCGAAGTTCTCGCGGTTGCCGAAGGGGTCGTGGCTCTTCACCAGGGCGTCCAGGCGGCTGTGGGGCTCGTGGGTGAGCTGGTTGAGGCGCTGGGAACGCAGGGGATGGGAGAGTTGCGGCTGGGAAGCGGTCATGACGATGTCTCGATTCGGGTGGCGTGCCCGGTCGATCGGCCGGGCTTTGCACTGGATGACGTTTCAGCGAATGAAACTCAGTAAAAAATTTTCCGAACGGTTTTCCCCGGGCTGAAGCCCGGGCGACCTGCCGGGACGGATCGATGCCCGGGTCAGCCACGGGCCCGGAAGTACCCGGCCAGCACGTCCAGGTCGCCGGCCTCCAGCAACCCGGCGTGGTACTTCAGCTGCAGCCAGGCGCGCAGGTAGCCGTAGCGCGCCTGGGCCAGGTCGCGGCGGGCGCCGTAGAGCTGCTGCTCGGCGTTGAGCACATCGAGGTTGACCCGCTCGCCACCGGCCACGCTGCGTCGGGTGGCCTCGATCAGGGTGCTGGCGGATGCCACCGCCAGCTCGTAGGCCCGCACCTTGGCACCGCTGCTGACGCAGAGGTTGAACTGCTTGCGCAGCTGGTTGAGGGTCGCGGCGGTCTCTGCATCCAGGGCGTGGCTGGCGCGCTCCAGTTCGGCGGCGGCCTGGCGGGTGGAGGCGGAGACCGCGCCGCCGGCGAACAGCGGCAGGCTGATCTGGATGCCGATGCTGTCGGTGTCGTACCTCTGGTTGTAGGTGCTCTCGGACCCTGATCGGGTCTTGCCGGTGCTGGCGTAGGCGCTGAGGGTGGGCAGGTGCCCGGCACGGTTGCGCTCCACCGCGTAGCGGGCGGCGTCCAGCGCGTGGCGCTGGGAGGCCAGCTCGGGGTTGCTGGCCAGGGCCAGGTCACGCCAGGTCTCGAAGCGCGCCGGCTGCAACGGCTGCACGCGGAAGCCTTCGGCCAGGGGCGTCAGGTCCTGGATGTCCAGGGGCTCGCCGACGATGGCCTGCAGCTCGCGCAGGGCCGCATCGAGGTTGTCCACGGCCTCGATCTCCTGGGCCTGGGCCAGGTCATGGCGGGCGCGGGTCTCCAGCAGGTCGGTGCGGGTGCCTTCGCCGGCCTCGAACAGGCGCTGGTTGAGCCGCAGCTGCTCGGCGTAGGCGCGGCGCTGGGCCTGGGCGAGGGCGATCTGCTCGTGGGCGAACAGCGCCTCGCAGTAGGCGTTGAACAGGCGCACCGCCAGCTCCTGGCTGCGGCTGCGCAGGCGCTCGTCGGCCAGCAGCGCCTTGGCCTGGCCCTGGCGGTACTCGGCCCAGGCGGCGTAGTCGAACAGCGGCTGCTGCAGGGTGAAGGTGGAGGAGTAGCTGCGGTAGTCGCGCTCGCTGGTGATGTCGCCGATCACGGTGGACTGGGTCACCTTGGAGTCGTTGCGACCGTTGTTGTAGCTGTAGGACAGCTTGGGCAGCAGCGCGGCGTGGCCGATGACGCGCGCCTCCTGGCCGGCGTCGCGCTCGGCGAGGGCGGCGTGGAAGGTCGGGTCGTTGCGCAGCGCCAGGGCATAGGCGTCGCGCAGCTCCAGGGCGATGGCGGGGAGGACGGGCAACGACAGCAAGAGGGCGAACAGCAGGCGCATCGGGCTCACTCCTCCGCCAGCGCCACGTGGGCGCGGTCGGTCAGCGGCTTGAACAGGTAGTTGAGCAGCGAACGCTCGCCAGTGCGCACGAAGGCCTCCACCGGCATGCCGGGGCGGATGGCCTCGCCGGCGAGCTGGCGCATGCCTTCGTCGGCGACCTTCACCCGCACCTGGTAATAGGGCTGCTGCGTGGCCTCGTCCAGCAGCCTGTCGGCCGAGACCAGCGCCACTTCGCCGGTCACCCGGGGCGTGCGGCTCTGGTTGAAGGCGACGAAGCGCAGCTCCACCGGCAGCCCGGGGCGCAGCCGGTCCACCAGCTCCACCGGGGCCCGCGCGTCCACCAGCAGGGGCGCGTCGGCCGGGACGATCTCCATCAGCTGCTGGCCGGCCGCGACCACGCCACCCTCGGTGAACACGGCGAGGCCGACCACGGTGCCGCTGGCCGGTGCCCGCACCTGGGTGGCCGCCAGCTCGGCCTCGGCGCTGCGCAGGCGGCTGGCCAGGTCTTCGGCGCTGGCCTGGGTATCGGCGAGCTGCTGGTGCACGTCGCGCTGGAACTCCTGCCGGCGCTGCTGGATGCGCAGCTTCAGCTCGAGAATCTGCTGCCGGGTGCGACCGACGTTGCCGAGGTCCTCGGCGATCACACCGTTGACCTGGGCGTAGAGCCGCTCGTTTTCCAGCAACCGGTTGCGCGCGATGTAGCCGTCCCGGGCCAGTGCGCGCAAGCCGCCCAGCTGCTCCTGCAGGGCGGCGCGCTGCTCTTGCTTGTGGCCCATCGAGGCAGTGAGGCCCTGGAGCATGGCCCGGGCGCCGGCGATGTTCTCGCGCAGGCCGTCCAGCTCGCTCTCCAGCGCCTCGCGGCGGCTGGCGCGAAGCGCCTCCTGCAACGCCAGGGCATCGTTCACCCAGGGCTCGCCGGCATCGGCACGCAGCGCCTCGGGGAAGGCGATGCGCGTGCTGCCCTCGCGCTCGGCGCGCAGGCGTGCCTCGCTGGCGCGGGCGTTGAGGTACTGCGCCCGCAGGGCATCGCGCTGGGCGCGCGCCCGGGTGGTGTCCATCCGCAGCAGCACCTGTCCGGCCTGCACGCTGTCGCCGTCGCGCACCAGCAGGCGTTCGACCACGCCGCCCAGCGGGTGCTGCACGGCCTGGCGATGACCGGAGACGACCACGGTGCCCGCCACCGGTACGCCCTTGTCGAGCGGGGCCAGGGCGGCCCACAGGAGCAGGCCACCGAAGCCGGCCAGCACCAGCCAGAGGCCGAGCCGCGCGGGGTGGCGATCATCCACCGGCGGTGCCTCGTGCAGGGCGGGGCGCGGCGGGAGGGGCGGGCTGTGCAAGGCGGTCATCGGTCAGTTACCCGGGGAGCCGTAGCTCATGCTGATGGTGGGCGCGACCCGCAGGGCGGGGGCCGGTTGAGGGGCGGTCGGCGCGGGCCTGGCGCCGCGCTGCAGGTCCTGCAGCACCCGGGCGCCGGGCCCGAAGGCCTGCATCTGCCCGCCCCGCAGCACCAGCAACTGGTCGGCACCGGCGATCAGGGCCGGCTTGTGGGTGATGAGGACCAGGGTGCGCTTGCACTCGCGCAGCCGGGTGATGGCGGCCAGCAGCGCCTGTTCGCCCGCCTCGTCCAGGTTGGCGTTGGGCTCGTCCAGCACGATCAGCGCCGGCAGGCCGTAGAGCGCGCGGGCGAGGCCGATACGCTGGCGCTGGCCGCCGGAGAGCCCCGCGCCGCCTTCGCCGAGGCGGGTGTCGTAGCCCTGCGGCAGCTTGAGGATCAGCTCGTGCACACCCGCGAGCCGGGCAGCCTCGACCACCCGGGCCGGGTCGACGGCGCCCAGGCGCGCGATGTTCTCGGCGATGCTGCCGGCGAACAGCTGCACGTCCTGGGGCAGGTAGCCGATATGCGGGCCGAGGGCGGCCCTGTCCCAGTGCTGCAGGTCGGCACCGTCCAGGCGCACCTTGCCGGAGGCGGGCTGGGCCGCCCCCACCAGCAGGCGGGCGAGGGTGGACTTGCCCGACCCGGAGGCACCGAGGATGCCCAGGGTCTCGCCCGCGGCCAGCTCGAAGCCGATGTTGGCCAGGCAGGGTTTGCGGGTGCCGGGCTGCATCGCGCCGAGCTGCTCGACCGCCAGGCGGCCCTCGGGCGGCGGCAATGGCATGCCGGCGCTGCGCGGCGGCTGGGCCTGGAGCAGGTCGTGCAGCCGGGCGTAGGCCAGGCGCGCGGTACTCCATTGCCGCCAGACGGCGATGAGCTGGTCGATGGGCGCCAGCACCCGGGCCATGAGGATGGAGCCGGCGATCATCATCCCGGGGCTGATCAGCTGCTCGATGGCCAGCCAGGCCCCCAGCCCCAGCACCAGGGACTGCAGGGCCAGGCGCGCGACCTTGGACAGCGCGGTGATGGCCGCCATGCGCTCGCTGGCCTGGCTCTGCCGTGCCAGGAAGCCCTGGTGCAGGCCCGCCCACTGCTGGCGCAGGGCCGCGAACATGCCCATGGCCTCGGCCACCTCGGCGTTGCGCAGGTTGGCGGCGGCCTGCTGCCCGGCCAGCTGCGAGAGCCGCCCGGCCTCGCTCAGGGGCTCCAGCGTGACGCGCTCGTTGAGCCAGGCCAGCCCCATCAGCACCAGGGCACCGACCAGCGCGAGCAACCCCAGCCAGGGGCTGAACATGAACATCACCAGCAGGTAGAGCGGGAACCAGGGCGCATCGAAGAAGGCGAACAGCGCCTGCCCGGTGGCGAACTGGCGCAAGGCGTTGAGATCGCCCAGGGCCTGCGACGCCGCGCCCCCGCCATCCGCCGCCAGGCTGGCCTGGAAGGCAGCCGCGAAGACGCGCGGATTGAGCTGCATGTCCAGCCGGCTGCCGAGGCGGATCACCACCAGGCTGCGCACCCACTCCAGCACGCCCATGAAGGCGAACAGGCCGAGCACCATGATGCTGAGCATCAGCAGGGTCATCTCGTTGCCGGATGACAGCACCCGGTCGTAGACCTGCAGCATGTAGATCGCCGGGGCGAGCATCAGCAGGTTGGTCACGGCGGTGAACAGGCCGATGTTGAGCAGGGCGGCCCTGCAACCCCCGAGGGCCTGCAGCAGGTCGTCCGGCTTGGGAGAAGGCATGCGCTTCATCGAAGACCCCAGAAGGGCCGCGCCCGGCGATTGACGCCCGCAGGGCGCGGCCACAGAATTCGCGCCACCGCAGCCTGGGCCCTGCAAGACACGGGCTGCGGTGGCAACAACGGAGCGAATGGAGGAGTGATCTTCCATTCGCTTTTTTTACGCCCGGGCTCAGGCGGCCAGGGCCAGGTCCTCGACCGGCGCCTGCACGCCCACCGCCTCGGCCGGAGCCAGGCTCAGCGGGCCGGCGGCCAGGGCGGCGGCCACCACGTCGAAGGTGTCGCCGGTGTCCACGCCGTAGTCGTCCAGCAGGCCGTCGAGCACGCCCTGCAAGGCGGTGGCGTCGCCGCTCATCAGGCCGTAGACGACCTGGTGGACGATGCCGGCATGGCCTTCGCTGAGCAGGCTGGACAGGCCCAGGCCGCTGAAGCTGGCTTCCGCGCCACCGCTGAAGTCGAAGCCGGATGCATCCCGGGTGACGTCGGCGCCCAGCGAGACGGTGTCCAGCGAGCCATACAGGGTGTGGGCCGGCGCGGAGAACAGCGAGTAGGTCAGGTTGCCTTCGGCAACGAAGCCGGCATCGCTGTTCGGGCTGGTCAGCGCGTACTGGGTGCCGCTCAGGGTGCCCGGGTAGAAGCCACCGGTGTTCACGCCGTCCTCGACTTCACCGACGCGATGGTTGGCGTCACCGAAGTAGCCCGCCCAGTCGGCCAGGTAGTCGCTGATGGTCCAGCTGGAGTAGGTGGTGGAGTAGGTGATGGAAAGGCTCATGCTCGTTCTCCGATTGAGGTTTCACAGGTTGGCGCCGCACGGCAGGCAGCCGCGCGGCGGTTTTGCCCTTCATGGGCAAATGCGGCTCAGAAGCTGTATTCCACGGTCCCCTGCAAGGTGCGGCCACGGCCGAGGGTGAAGGCCAGCACGTCGCCCAGCGGCACCAGGTAGGCGCGGTCGGTGACGTTGTCGAGGGCCAGGCGCAGGGTCAGGGAGTCGCTGGCCTGGTAGCTGCCGTAGAGGTCGTAGACGGTGTAGGACTTCCAGTCGGCGGGGTAGATCTGGTCGCGGGCATCCGGGTCCCCGCTGTCCAGTGCGTAGCCTTCGCTGTAGCGGGCGCGGGCGCCGACATCCAGGCGACGGTCGAACAGGCGGGTGCCGAGGGTCAGGCTGCCGCGGTCCATGGGCATGTGCTCGGCGGTGCCCATCATCCCGCCACAGCCGACCATGGCGTTCGCGGCCTGGTTCGGCACCATGCCGATGACCGGGGGGCGACGCCCGGTGCCATATACCGGCGAGGTGACGCCACCCAGCCAGGCCTGGTTCCGGCAGTACTGGTTCGCGCCGATCATGTGGGTGTAGGTGAGGTTGCCGTAGTAGCCGCCCGTGTCGTAGTCGAGGGCGTATTCGACACCCCGGAAGCGCGTGCTGGTGAGGTCGTTCACATAGGCGGCGATGCCCAGCGCGGGCAGGCCATAGCCGGGGCGCTGCAGGCCGACCGACATGAAGGTGAAGTCTTCGATGCGCGTGTCGAAATAGGCGACCTTCAGGCCCAGGGCATCACCCTCGGTGATGAGGTTCCGCCTGAAGACGTTGAACCCCGCCTCCCAGGACTGCGAGCGCTCCGGCTTGAGGAGCGGGTTGGGGTACAGGGTCTCCGCGCTGCCGCCGTGGGGGCGGCCGGAGATCAGCGTCTCGGTCACCGCCGGCGGGCGCCAGCCCTCCCCATAGCTGGCGAACAGCTGCAGCCAGTCCACGCCGGGCCTGACCGAGAGGCCGAAGGTCGGGGAAAACCGGCCCTCTTCCCGGTCCACGTCATAGCGCAGCGGCACGGTGGCCTGCTGGGTGGTGCCGAGGGTGAAGGTGCTGATGTTCATGCCGGTCTCGCCCTTGAGGCGGTAGCGGTCGTAACGCAGGCCCGCGCTCAGCGTCAGCCAGTCGTCGTAGTCGAATTCGAGGTTGCCGAACAGGCTGCCCATGGCGCGCTCGCCCCGGGGCGTCATGCCTTCGGATACCGGATAGTCCACCGCCGAGCTGGCGGCCGTGGCCTGGGTGGAGTCGGGGCGGACCTTGTCGAGGAAGTACTCGAGGCCGTAGTTGGCCTTCAGGCCGGCACGGTCGAGCAGCGCGAGGGTCGAGGTGTTCTGCAGCTGCAGGCCATAGGTGTCGGTCTGGTAGGTGACGTCGTAGCCGGCGGCGGCGCCGCGGGTCAGGGTGCTCTGCTCGTTGCGATTGTCGACGTGGTAGAGCTTGGCCTTGAGGTCGACCAGCGGGTCGTCCGGGCTGTAGCTGTAGTCCAGGGCGAAGTTCTGCGACACCACGTTGCTGCTGCCGAGCTTTTCCCAGAGCTCGGCGTTCTCGACGTTCATCATGTTGGCGTCGTCATAGGCCACCTGGGTGCGCAGGTAGGCGAACTGGAGGCGCTGGTCGGCGGGCAGGTTCCACCCCAGCTTGGCCAGGCGCGAGCGCAGGGTGGAGCCGGAATAGGCGACGGGCGAGTGTTTGATGCGGTCGGCGACCCCCGGGTCGCTCCCGGCACCGGTGCGCAGTTCGCCTATGCCGCCGTGGGTCCCGGGATCGTAGTCACCCAGGTGGCGCTCGCTCGCCGCGACGAGGATGTCGCCGATCTCGTTGCCCAGGGCGAAGGCGCTGCTGCCGATGAAATCGGTGCCGTTGGCGTGGCCACCGAGGCCGGTGGTGGCGCGCAGGCGGCCGCCGAACTCCTTGCCCGGGCGGATGAATTCGCGGGCATCGAGGGTGCTGAACTCGGCCACGCCACCGATCACCCCGGCACCGCCCATCCCGGAGGTGGCGCCCTTCTCGAGGGTCACGGCCGAGAGCAGCTCCGGGTCGATGTACATCGTGCCGTTGCGCTGCTGGTGGCCACTCTGCTGGAAGTTCTGGCGCATGCCGTCGATGTTCATGTTGACCCGGCCATAGTCCTGCAGGCCGCGGATGTTCACCGAAAGCCCTGGGTCCTGCTGGCTGACGGCGGTGTACACGCCCGAGGTGGCCTCCAGCATGTCGGCGGCGTGGCGCGGCGGGTTGCGATCGATCTGCTCGCGGCCGATCACGGCGACGGAGCGGGGTGCCTCGTAGACCCAGTCATCGGCGATCGCCTGCCCCTGGACATGGGTGGCGCCCAGTTGCAGGGCGCGACCATCGGCCTCGGCGTAGGTACGGCTCAGGCTCACCTGGCGCGGCGAGGCGAAGCTGAAGCTCACCGGGTGGCCATGCAGCAGGGCCCGCAGGCCCGCCTGCACATCGAGGCGACCGCGCACCGCATTGCCCTGCAGCCCCTTGAGCAGGGCGGCGTCGAAGATCACCTGCACGCCGGACTGCTCGGCGAAGGCCAGCACCGCGCTGTCCAGCGGCTGCACCGGAATGTCGAAGGCGATCAGGACCTGCTGTGCCTGCCTCGCCAGCGGATCGGACTCGACGGCCTGCAGCGCCCCCGCGCAGGCCAGCATCCAGCTTCCCCCCAAGGCGAGCAGCGCACGACGGCATCGCTGGCCCGGCCCCTTGCATACGTTCATCGGTCTTCCTTACGGCTTCGCTGTTGTCGGTGAATGAAAATCACTCTCAACACCAAGACGAGCCAGCCGGGAAAACTCAGTAAGTTTTTTTCGGGATTCTTGCAGGGGGAATGCCGGAGCCCGCATCGGGCGGGCTGCCGGCTCAGTAGAGGAAGGTGACGCCGGGCAGGTCGAGGCGGTTGACCCCGAGCTCGTGGGTGAGGGTGTCCAGGGCCTCGTCGAGGATGTCGAGGCGGAACACGCCGCTGACCTCGCGACCGGCCAGGGCGGAGTCGCTGATCAGCACGCGGCCGGGGCGGTAGCGGTTGAGCTGCTCGGCGACCTGCCCCAGCGGCACGCGCTCGAACACCAGCACCCCGCGCCGCCAGCTGGTGGCGCGTTGCAAGTCACGCGGGGCGAGGGTCTCGATGCCGCCATGGGCGTCGTAGCGGGCGCTCTGGCCCTCCTGCAGGATCTGCTCGCGCGCCCCCCGCTCGGGCGCCCGTTCCAGCGCCAGCGCGACGCTGTGTTCGGTGACGCCGACCCAGGCGCCGCGCGCATCGTCCTGGCTGACCAGGAACTGGGTGCCCAGCGCGCGGGTGGTGCCCCCGGCGCTCTCGACCACGAAGGGTCGCGTCTCGTTGGGCCCCAGCGGCGCCACGGTGAAGTAGGCATCACCGCCGAGCAGGCGCACCCGGCGCTCGGTGTCGCTGAATTCCAGGTCGATGGCGCTGCGGGTGTCGAGCTCCACGCGGCTGCCGTCCGGCAGCTGCACCTGGCGCACCTCGCCCTTGGCGGTGGCATGGTCGGCCAGCAGGGGCAGCAGCATCTGCTGGCCCTGCTCAACACCGAGCCCCGCCAGCAGCAGCACGGCGGCGGCGCTGGCCGCCCAGCGCAGGCGCGGACGCCGGCGGGCCGACTGGTGCGGCCGGGCCCGGGGTGTCGCCTGGGCGGCGGGCGCATGGACGGGCGCGGGCATCTCGCCCAGGCGCGCGAGGTCGGCCCAGGTGCGCTGGGCGAACTGCAGCGCCGGCCCATGGCGCGGGTCCTCCGCCTGCCAGCGGGCCAGGGCCTGCGCCTGTTCGGCGTCCAGGGCCCCGGCGCCGAGGCGGATGGCCCAATCGGCGGCTTGCTGGCGGATGTCCTGCTCGCGCAGGTCGTGGCTGATCACGGCGGTCTCTCGAGTTCTCGTTATAGGAATGCTGACGTCCGAGGGGCCGATACTCGGTAAACCGTTGGTCATGTGGCGTCCCGGGCGTCGTCCTGCAGGCGCTGCATGACATGCGCAAGCGCCCTGGACAGGTGCTTCTGCACCGAGCTGTCGGAGATCTCCAGTCGCCGCGCGACCTCGGCGTGAGTCAGGCCTTCGAGGCGGTTGAGGCGGAAGATCTCGCGGGTGCGCGGGGGCAGTTCCGCCACCGCCTCGCGCAGCCGGTGCATGTTCTGGGCCTCGGCGGCCTGGTCATCGAGCCCGGGGCGCTCCTCGACTATCTCCTCCAGCGCCTCGTGGGGCACCGACTCGGTCCTGCGCCGCGACTGTTGCCGGGCATGATCGATCATCAGGTTGTGGGCGGTGCGATAGAGGTACGCGGGGCTGTTGTCGATGCGTTCCTTGCCGCGCTGTTCGGCCAGCCGCAGGAAGCTCTCCTGGACCAGGTCGGCGGCCAGCTGCGGGTCGCGCACCTTGCGCGTCAACAGGCTTTGCAGGGCCTTCGCATGCTTGATGAAAAGGCTCTTGAGATCGGGCTCCGACAAGCGCGCTCCCTGACTGGCGGAGGTGAGGGAGCGCCATCTTATTTTTATTGAGAATTAGTTGCAATTGAGAAAGAGGCTTCTCAGCTGGCCGGCACCAGCAGGGTGGGCAACTGGTCCTTGAGCTTCTGGTTGTTCAGCGGCGCGCGGATGAAGCCGCGCTGGGTGCCATCCGGGCCGATCACCACGAGGTTGCCGCTGTGATCGACGGTGTAGTTTTCCTTGCTGGTATCGGCCGGGATGAAGGGGATGCTCACAGCATTGGCGAGCTTCTGGATCGAGGCCAGCTCGCCGGTGTAGCCGAGGAAGGCCTGGTCGAAGTAGCCCAGGTATTGCTTGAGCTGCTGCGGGGTGTCGCGGTTGGGGTCGACGCTGACCAGCACCACGCGCAGGTTGTTGCGCGCCGCCTCCGGCAGCAGGCCCTTGAGCTCGCGCATCTGCGCCAGGGTGGTGGGGCAGATGTCCGGGCAGAAGGTGTAGCCGAAGAACAGCAGGCTCCATTTGTCCTTGAGCTCGTTGACCACCACCGGCTTGCCGTCCTGGTCGGTGAGGCTGATGGACGGCAGGGTGCGGCTCTGCGGCAGCAGCACGATGCCGGCATCGAGCAGTTGGGTGGGGTCGGCCTGGCGCTGGTTGTTGAGCACCTTGTGCACGGTCAGGCCGAGCACCAGCGCCACCAGGGCGATGAGGACGAATACGGTTTTCTGCACACGGGTCATGGGCGGTCTTCACTCGGGAATTCGGTGGCGGCAAGACTAACCGCGAAGCGCGCCGATGGCACGGTCCGCGGTGTAACAGCCTTTGGAGTCAGATGTTCAGCAGCAGGTAGTGGTCCACCAGCAGGGCGATGAACAGCAGGAACAGGTAGGCGATAGAGTACTTGAAGGTCTTGATCGCGGCGTGCGGTCGGCTGTCGCGGTAGAGCACCCAGGCCCACTGCAGGAAGCGCCCGCCCAGGGCGACGGCGCAGACCAGGTAGAGCAGGCCGCTCATGTGGATGGCGTAGGGCAGCAGGCTCACGGCGAACATCACCAGGGTGTAGAGCAGGATGTGCACCTTGGTGTAGTGCTCGCCATGGGTCACCGGCAGCATGGGGATGTCGGCCTTGGCGTACTCCTCCTTGCGGTGGATGGCCAGGGCCCAGAAGTGCGGCGGGGTCCAGGCGAAGATGATCAGCACTAGCAGCAGCGGCTCGGCGGACAGGTGCCCGGTGACCGCGACCCAGCCGAGCAGCGGCGGGGCGGCGCCGGCGAGGCCGCCGATGACGATGTTCTGCGGCGTGGCGCGCTTGAGGAAGCCGGTGTAGATCACCGCGTAACCCAGCAGCGAGGCGAGGGTCAGCCAGGCGGTGAGCTCGTTGGTGAAGTGCAGCAGCAGCACCTGCCCGGCCACCGCCAGGAGCAGGGCGAACACCAGCGCAGCGACGGGCGAGACGCGGCCGTTGACCACCGGGCGCTTGAGGGTGCGCGCCATGATCGAGTCGATGCGCCGGTCCACCACGTGGTTCACCGCCGCCGCCGACCCGGCGCACAGGGCGATGCCGAGGTTGCCGAAGATCAGTACCTCCCAGGGCACGCCCGCGCGGGTGGCGAGGAACATGCCCACCAGGGACGTGATGAGCATCAGCACCAGCACCTTGGGCTTGGTCAGCTCCAGGTAGTCGCGCCAGCTGGCGTGGACCCGGGCCTGGCGTTCGCTGAGCGGAATGGCCATGGCGTCTCTCCTTCTTCTTGTGTTCAGGCAGGCTTGCCGGCGTGCAGCCGGACAGCCGTTGTCGAGCGTTCGGCGGCGAGGGCCGGCGCGCGCACGCGGTAGTTAACCAGCACCAGCGTCAGCAGCAGCAACGCGCCGCCGCCGTTGTGGGCCACCGCCACGGGCAGCGGCAGGTGGAAGATCACGTTGCCGATACCCAGGCCGACCTGCAGCGCCAGGGCACCGAGCACGAGCGCGGCGAGGCGGCCGAGACCCGCGGCGCGCAGGCGCCAGGCGAGCACCAGCAGGGTCAGGGTCACCACCAGGGCGCCGAGGCGGTGGGTCATGTGGATGGCGGTGCGGGCGTCGCTGTCCAGCTGCCCGCCCAGGTAGTTGGGGCCGATGTGCTGGCTGAGGTGGAAGCCGTTGGCGAAGTCCATCGCCGGCCACCACTGGCCGTGGCAGGTGGGCAGGTCGACGCAGGCCACCGCCGCGTAGTTGGAGCTGACCCAGCCGCCGAGGGCGATCTGCCCGATCACCAGCAGCAGGCCGAGGGCCGCCAGGCGCCGCAGGCGCGCAGGCAGTTGCAGCGGGGCGAAGGCGCCGGACAGGCGCAGGCTGAGCAGGAACAGCAGCGCCAGAGTGGTGAAGCCGCCGAGCAGGTGCGCGGTGACCACCTGGGGCCAGAGCTTGAGGGTCACCGTCCACATGCCGAACGCGGCCTGGGCGATGACAACGCCCAGCAGCAGCAGCGGCAACTTGCGCGGCTGGCCGTCACGCCCGCGCCGTACCAGGGCATGCACCGCGAGGCCGAGGATGGCCAGGCCCAGGGTGCCGGCGAAGTAGCGGTGGATCATCTCGTTCCAGCCCTTGTCAGCCTCCACCGGCGCCTCGGGGAAATGCACCTCGGCGTGGGCCAGCTGGGCCTCGGTCTTGGGCACGCCGATGAAGCCATAGCAGCCCGGCCAGTCGGGGCAACCGAGGCCGGCATGGGTCAACCGCGTGTAGGCGCCCAGCAGCACCACCACCACCGCCAGCGCGGTGGCCAGCACCGCGAGGTAGAAACCGGGACGGGAAGATATTTGCATGTGGAGAACTCCGTTTTCTCAGCTGCAAGCTTCAAGCCTCAAGCGACAAGGGAAGAGCAGGCCTCTTGCAGCTTGTAACTTGCAGCTTGCCGCTGCCCTCAACCTATATTCGAGAGCTTCATGAGGTGCCGCAGGTCGTTGAGGATCTGCTTGCCCTTGATCTTCGCGTCGTAGCGCAGCACCAGGTTGCCGTGGGGGTCGACGATCCACAGCTGCGGGCCGGTGACGTCGCTCTCCACCGCCTTGCCGTACAGGGCCGGGTCCAGGCCGTAGCGCTGCAGGCGCGGGTACTCGCGCTCCAGGGTCTGCTGGTAGTCCGCCGACAATGGCTGGCCGACGGCGAAGGCGTGGCTGGCGCGCCCGGCCTCACGGCCGAGGCCGATGTGGATCTGCCGGGCGACGTAGACCAGTTGCTGGCAGTCGGCCTCGCAGCCTTGCGGTGCGGTGACCAGCAGCTGCCACAGCGCCTCGTCGCCTGCGCCCTGCACGCCGAGGTCGGCGCGGGTCTGGCCGTTACCGATCAGCGCGCCGTGGTAGCTGCGCCCGTCCGGCACCCAGAAGCGCAGGTGGTACATGGCCGAGGCCAGCACCATGGGCCCGATCACCACCGCGAGGATCAGCAGCAGCTGCAGGCGCCCGCGCGAGCGGCGCGGCGGCGTATCAGGCAGAGCGAGGGCTGGGTTCATCCGTTGTCTCCCGTGCTTGGCGAAAACCGAAATAGATGAAGAGCGCGCAGAGGGCCGCCGCCATGGCGAACCACTGCACGGCGTAGCCGAGGTGCTTCTCCGGCCCCATGGCCACTACCGGCCAGTCGGCCTCGTAGGCGGCGAGGCCGGGCTCGATGCGCAGCTCGAAGGGCAGGCCGCCACGGCCGAGCTTCTGCCACAGGGTGCACGGCTCGACCTGGTTGATCAGTTGCGGCCATTCGGTGCCTTCGACGTGCTTGAGCTCGAAGCTGGCACCCGGCGGCACGTAGACCCAGGCGTCGAGGGCCAGGGCCTGGTGCGGGGTATCGAATTGCGGTGGGGTACGCCGGTCCGGCCAGGGCAGCCAGCCCCGGTTGACCAGCAGCCAGAGCCCGCTGGCCTGGTCGTAGAAGGGCTGCAGCAGCTCGACGCCGGGCTTGCCGGCGCGGATGCGGCTGTCCAGCAGCAGGCTGTGCTGGTCATCGAAACTGCCCTGCAGGCGCACCCGCACATAGGCCGGGTCGGGCAGGCGCTCCAGGTCGGTGATAGCGATGGGCTCGGCGTTGCGGCGCGCCTCGTAGCCGGCCAGCAGCTGGCGCTTCTCCTCGGCGCGGGACAGCTGCCAGATGCCCAGCCCGACGAGCACGGGCAGCAGCGCCAGCACCACGAGGGTGGGCACGAGGCCAGGCCGGAAAGACCTCACCCGGCGCGGCCTGGAGCCTGGAAAGCTCTGGCTATACTGCACGACATCCCCCTCGCCCCCGGAGTCGCCCCATGCTCAAGGCGCTCATCGTTCTCTTGCTGCTGGCCACCGTGGTCAGCCTGTTCAGCGGCCTGTTCTTCCTGGTCAAGGACGAGGGCCGCGGCTCACGCGTGGTCAACGCCCTCACCGTCCGCGTCATCCTTGCCGCCCTCACCATCGGCCTGGTGGCCTGGGGCTTCTACAGCGGACAGCTGGTGTCGCATACGACCTGGTAACCAGAGCTGGAAGCTTGAAGCCAGAAGCCGGAAGAACTGCTTCGGGCTTCCCGCTTCCGGCTTCCGGCTGCTTCTTCAAAGCACATACACAAAGATGAACAACCCCACCCAGACCACGTCGACGAAGTGCCAGTACCAGCTGGCGGCTTCGAAGCCGAAGTGGTGGTCCGCGTCGAAGTGGCCGCGCAGGATGCGCACCAGCATCACGGTGAGGATCAGCGTGCCCATGGTCACGTGGGCGCCGTGGAAGCCGGTGAGCATGAAGAAGGTGGCGCCGTAGATGCCCGAGCCCAGGGTCAGGCCCAGTTCGGTGTAGGCGTGGATGTATTCCTCGGCCTGCAGGGCGAGGAAGGCGACGCCCAGGAGGATGGTCAGGGCCAGCCAGATCTTCAGCAGCTTGCGGTTGGCCTTCTTCAGCGCGTGGTGGGCGAAGGTGACGGTGAAGCTGGAGGTCACCAGCAGGATGGTGTTGATCAGCGGCAGGTGCCACGGGTCGATCACTTCCTTGGGCCCGGGGAAGAGTTTCGGGTCGGGTGTGTTGAGCAGGGGCCAGGTGTACTGGAAGTTGGGCCACAGCATGTTGGCCACGCCCTTGTCGCCTTCGCCGCCCAGCCAGGGGCCGGCCCAGGTACGCACGTAGAACAGCGCGCCGAAGAAGGCGGCGAAGAACATCACCTCGGAGAAGATGAACCAGCTCATGCCCCAGCGGAACGAGCGGTCCATCTGCGGGCTGTAGAGCCCGCCACGGCTTTCCTTGATCACGGCGCCGAACCAGCCGAACAGCATGTACGCCAGGCACAGGGCGCCGACGAAGAAGATCAGCGGGCCGTTGGAATCGGGGCGCGCGGCCTTGAGGTCGTTGAACCAGGTGCCCAGGCCGTAGACGGTGACGAGCATGCCGATGGTGGCGATGATCGGCCATTTGCTCTGGGCGGGGACGTAGTACTGCTCGTGACTTGCCATCGTTGTTGTTCTCCTTGTCGGCGCGTCAGCTGCCGGTCTTGGCGACCGGGGGCTTGCGGGCCGTGATATCGAACAGCGTGTAAGCGAGTGTCAGGTGGTGCACGTCGGGCGGCAGGTCGCGGTCGACGATGAAGCGCACCGGCATCTCGATGCGCTCGCCCGGCTGCAGGACCTGCTGGGTGAAGCAGAAGCATTCGGTCTTGTGGAAGTACGCGGCGGCCTTGGACGGCGAGATGCTGGGCACCGCCTGGGCGGTCATGGGCTTGTCGGTGGTGTTGTGGGCGATGAACAGCATTTCGTTGCTCGCCCCCGGGTGCACCACCAGGTCGTCCGCCTTGGAGCGGAACTCCCAGGTCATGTCCGCCGCATTGGTGGCCAGGAACTGCACCCGCACCTGGCGCTTCTCGTCCAGCGCCTGGCTGCCCTCGTAGGCGTTGGCGTTGGTCTTGCCATTGATGCCGAAGGCCACGCACATCACGTCGTAGATGGGCACCAGGGCGAAACCGAAGCCGAACATCGCCACCACCAGCACCAGCAGGCGCGGGATGAGGCGGCGATTGTTCAGGTCCCCGCTCATTTCACTTCACCTCCGGCGGGGTGCTGAAGGTGTGGTAGGGCGCCGGCGAGGGCACGGTCCACTCCAGTCCCTCGGCACCGTCCCAGGGCTTGGCCGGTGCGGGTTTGCCGCCACGGATGCACTTGATGACGATGAACAGGAACAGCAGCTGGGTGGCGCCGAAGGTGAAGGCGCCGATGGAGGAGATCATGTTGAAGTCGGCGAACTGCAGGTTGTAGTCCGGGATGCGTCGCGGCATGCCGGCCAGCCCCACGAAGTGCATGGGGAAAAAGGCCAGGTTCATGCCGACGAAGCTCATCCAGAAGTGCAGCTTGCCGAGGGTCTCGTCGTACATGTGGCCGGTCCACTTCGGCAGCCAGTAGTAGGCCGAGGCGAAGATGCCGAAGATGGCGCCGGGCACCAGCACGTAGTGGAAGTGGGCCACCACGAAGTAGGTGTCGTGGTACTGGAAGTCCGCCGGGGCGATGGCCAGCATCAACCCGGAGAAGCCGCCGATGGTGAAGAGGATGACGAAAGCCACCGCGAACAGCATCGGTGTCTCGAAGGTCATCGAGCCCTGCCACATGGTGCTGGCCCAGTTGAACACCTTCACCCCGGTGGGCACGGCGATCAACATGGTGGCGTACATGAAGAACAGCTCGCCGGTCAGCGGGATGCCGACCACGAACATGTGGTGCGCCCAGACGATGAAGGAGAGGAAGGCGATGGAGGCGGTGGCGTAGACCATCGAGGTGTAGCCGAACAGCGGCTTGCGCGCGAAGGCCGGGATGATCGAGCTGACCGCGCCGAAGGCGGGCAGGATCATGATGTACACCTCGGGGTGGCCGAAGAACCAGAACACGTGCTGGAACAGCACCGGGTCGCCGCCGCCGGCCGCGCTGAAGAAGCTGGTGCCGAAGTGGATGTCCATCAGCATCATGGTCACGCAGCCCGCCAATACCGGCATCACCGCGATGAGCAGGAAGGCGGTGATCAGCCAGGTCCAGACGAACAGCGGCATCTTCATCAGGGTCATGCCCGGGGCGCGCAGGTTGAGGATGGTGGCGATCACGTTGATCGCGCCCATGATCGAGCTGATGCCCATCAGGTGGATGGCGAAGATGAAGTAGGTGACGCTCTCCGGCGCGTAGGTGGTGGACAGCGGCGCGTAGAAGGTCCAGCCGAAGTTGGGCCCGCCGCCGGCGGTGAACAGGGTGCTGATGAGCAGGCCGAAGGCCGCCGGCAGCAACCAGAAGCTGAAGTTGTTCATGCGCGGCAGGGCCATGTCCGGCGCGCCGACCATCAGCGGGATCATCCAGTTGGCCAGGCCGACGAAGGCCGGCATCACCGCGCCGAAGACCATGATCAGGCCGTGCATGGTGGTCATCTGGTTGAAGAAGGCCGGTTCGACGATCTGCAGCCCGGGCTGGAACAGCTCGGCGCGGATCACCATCGCCATGGAGCCTCCGAGGAGGAACATGGCGAAGGCGAACCACAGGTACATGGTGCCGATGTCCTTGTGGTTGGTGGTGAGCACCCAGCGCATCAGGCCCTTGGCCGGACCGTGGTGGTGATCATGCCCGGCATGATCGTGGTCGATCACTGCACTCATGTCATTTCTCCTCGGCTTGTTTGAGGGCCAGGACTTCCTTGGGCGTGACCATGTCGCCCGTGTTGTTGCCCCAGGCATTGCGCTCGTAGGTGATGACGGCGGCGATGTCGACTTCCGACAGCTGCTTGCCGAAGGCGGCCATGGCGGTGCCGGGCTTGCCGTGGAAGACGATGCTGAGGTGGTCCTCCTTAGGCCCGGTGGCGATCTTCGAGCCCTTGAGCGCCGGGAACATGGGCGGCATGCCCTGGCCCTCGGGCTGGTGACAGGCCGCGCAGGTGGTGTGGTAGACCTTGTCGCCACGGGCGGTGAGCTCTTCGAGCGTCCACTCCTTGTCGGTCAGCTCCTTGAGCTTGGCCACCTCTTCCTTGCGGCCGGCGAGCCACTTGGCGAAGTCCTCCTTGGACTTGGCCTCGACCACGATGGGCATGAAGCCGTGGTCCTTGCCGCAGAGCTCGGCGCACTGGCCGCGATAGAGGCCGGGCTTGTCGATGCGCGTCCAGGCCTCGTTGACGAAGCCGGGGATGGCGTCGCGCTTGACCGCCAGCGCCGGGACCCACCAGGAGTGGATCACGTCGGCGGCGGTGATCAGGAAGCGCACCTTGGTGCCCACCGGGATCACCAGCGGCTCGTCCACCTCCAGCAGGTAGTGCTCGTCCTTCTCCGCCTTGTTGTGGATCTGCTCGGCGGGCGTGGCGAGGTTGCTGAAGAATTCGACGTCCTGGCCCAGGTACTTGTAGTTCCACTTCCACTGGTAGCCGGTGACCTGGATGTCCAGCTCGGATTCGGAACTGTCGTAGATGTCGATCAGGGTCTTGGTGGCGGGTATCGCCATCAGCACCAGGATGACGAAGGGCACGACCGTCCAGAGGATCTCCACCGTGGTGCTCTCGTGGAAATGCGCAGGTTCCTGGCCGGTGGAGCGGCGGTGGATGATCATCGACCAGAACATGGCGCCGAACACGATCACGCCGATCACGACGCAGATCCAGAAGATCGTCATGTGCAGATCGAAAACGGTACGGCTGACCTCGGTGGCGCCCGGTGTCATGTTGACGGTCCAGGCGGCTTGCGCCTGGCTGAAAATCGACCACAGCAGGAGTCCCATCCAGACTCGTGGATGTCGCATCATTGCGGGTTCCCCTTATCGTTCTTGTTATCCCGCCGGCTGGGCCAGCGGCTAAGGGAGCGGTCGTTAATACGGCTGACTTTAACGGCCGACCTTCAGCACGGTGGTGCGCAGTCGGGTGTCATCAGGTAACGCCTTTCGAGTCGGAGTATAGACACCGACTTGAAGCTGGCAACGCGGGGGGAAAATTGGCGCAACGGCCACAAGCCTTGTCCTAAACGCCACGGCTGGCGCGGGGTTGGCGAAGGTGCACGCACCCCGTTATCGCGAGTGCGCATAAGCATTACGGCATTATGACAATCGGGTCTTAGCTGCCCGCGACGGCGAGCTAAGTTGTGTCTTCCCCTCCCTTCGATCCATGTCCTATCCAGGAGCAGTCATGAATACCCTCGCCCTGCGCGAACTCATCCAGCGAGCCCACGAACAGGAAGCCCGGAGCGGGCACCTGGCGCGCATCCTCTCCACCCAGCTGGACCGCCTCCACCCCGCGATCCGCCTGCCCGCCACCGACGCCGAAGGCGTACTGGCGCGCTTCGTCAGCGCCTACATCGAGCAGGTGCCGGACGTGCTCGACGCCGCCGCCAACGTCGCCCGCGAGGCCGGCATCGAGGCGCAGGTCAAGCCGGTGCTGAAGGTCGCCGAGCAGTTCTTCCTGCAGCCGCCGAGCATGGTGGAAGGCCACGAGGGCCTGGATGGCCTGCTCGACGAGGCCTACCTCGCCCACCGCCTGGTGGAGGAGGTGAACGATCGCTACATCGCCCACCTGGGCGAGCCGCTGATCCCCCTGGACACCACCGTGGCCAACCTCATCGCCCACCAGCTGATCGGCGAGCCCTTCGCCAACCAGCTGGACGAAGCCGTGCACCATGCGGTGGACGGCATGCTCGACGAGGCGGTGTTCGAACGCGCATCCGTGCAGCATTACCGCGACAGGCTGCACGACCCAAAGGTGGAAGCGGCGTGGAAGCGCTGGCCCTGCCTCTCGCGCCAGCTCGGCGTCGAACTGCAGCTGGACCAGGCGCAACGCGCCGCCGGCTGAACTTCAGACGGCGCGGCCGCGCAGGCTGAGCAGCCGTCCTTCCAGGCGCCGGTTCAGGGCACGGGGCTCGATCTGCAGGGCCCCACCCTGTCGCTGCGCGGCGCGCCCCCAGTCCTCCAGCAGCTCCATGCAGGCGTGGTCGATGTAGCTGAGGTTATCCAGCGGCACCTGCAGCCGCGTGCCCGGCGCCACGCCCTCCAGCACCCGCGCCAGCTGCGGCACCCGCAGGAAGGTGGCAGCGCCGGTCAGGCGCAGCTCCGCCTCGCCGGGAGCCCCCTGTACCAGGGCGATCTTCAGGCGCGAAGCCTTCCAGGCCAGCTTGGCCAGGGTCAGCGCGAAGCCGATCAGCACGCCACTGAGCAGGTCGAAGGCGACGATGCCCAAAGCCGTGGCGGCGTAGATCAGCAAGGGCGCGCGGCCGTAGCGCGAGAGGCCGCGCATGGCCTTGGCATCCACCAGCTTGAAGCCGGTGAACACCAGCACGCCCGCCAGGGCCGCCACCGGAATGCTCTGCAGCACCATCGGCAGCAGGGCGACGAAGGCCAGCAGCCAGCCACCGTGCAGCACGGCGGACAGGCGCGTGCGGGCGCCGGCCTGGACGTTGGCGGAACTGCGCACGATCACCCCGGTCATGGGCAACGCGCCCAGGACGCCACACAGCAGGTTGCCCACACCCTGGGCCGACAGCTCGCGGTCCAGGTCGGAGCGCGGCCCGCCGTGCATGCGGTCCACCGCCGCGGCGGAAAGCAGTGTCTCGGCGCTGGCGACGAACGCCACCACCAGCGCCGCCAGGAGGATCTGCGGGTCGGCCAGGCCGAGCAGATCGGCCGGGCGCAGCCAGTCGATGGCCTCGCCCAGGGTGGCCGGCACCGTCACCCGCTGCACATCGAGCGCGAGAGCCAGGCTGGCCAGGGTCGCCAGGCTGACACCGATCAGCGCACCGGGCAGGAAGCGCAGCGACTGCGGGCGCCAGCGCTCCCAGCCCCACATGCAGGCGATGGTGCCCAGGCCCAGCGCTGCGGCAGCCAGGCCGCTGCCGGGCCCGACCTGGGCGAGCGCGTTGATCAGCGTCTCGGGGAACGCCAGCAGGTTTTCCAGCCCCGATGCCTGGGGCCTGGCATCGAACATCACATGCACCTGCGACATCACGATGAGCGCGCCGATGCCGGCGAGCATGCCGTAGACCACCGCTGGCGCCGTGACCCGGAACCAGCAGCCCAGGCGCAGGCGCCCGGCGCACAGCTGCAACAGCCCGGCCAGCACCAGGATGGGCCCGAGCATGGCCATGCCGTGCTCGCGCACCAGCTCGAAGACCAGCACGGCGAGGCCGGCCGCCGGGCCGCTGACCTGCAACGGCGAGCCCGCCAGCCAGCCGACCACCAGGCCGCCGACGATGCCGGTGATCAGCCCCTTGGCCGGCGGCATGCCGGAGGCGATGGCGATGCCCATGCACAGCGGCAGGGCGACGAGAAAGACGACCACCGAGGCCAGCAGGTCCCGGGGCAAGGTGGATTTCAAGGAAGCAAGGCGCATGTCGCGATCTCCTGCGGCACGAGGGGCGCGGCGGTCTCGACCGCCACGGCGTATGGGGAGGGGCGTCAGGACGCCAGGTAGCGCGGGCGGGGCGTGGCCATGGCGACGCGGCCTTGCTGCAGCGGCAGGAAGCACCCGGCCTCGGCGTCGTAGGCGCGGATGGCGGCGGTCTCGATGTCGTACACCCAGCCGTGGATGAACAGCTGCCCGGCGGCCATGCGCGCCGCCACGGCGGGGTGGGTGCGCAGATGGTCCAGCTGGGCCACCACGTTCTCCTCGGTCAGCACGCCCAGGGCATCGTGCCCGGCACAATCGCAGTTGCGCTCCACCAGGCTGCGAGCCACCTCGGCATGGCGCAGCCAGGCGCTGACGGTGGGCATGCCGAGCAGGGAATCCGGGGCCAGCACGGCCTTCATCGCGCCGCAGTCGGAGTGCCCGCAGACGATGATGTGGTGCACGCCAAGGGCCATGACCGCGTACTCGATGGCGGTGGAAACGCCACCGTTCATCTGGCCGTAGGGCGGCACCAGGTTGCCGACGTTGCGGGTGACGAACAGATCGCCGGGCGAACTGTGGGTGATCAGCTCCGGCGCAACCCGCGAGTCGGCGCAGGTGATGAACATGGCGCGCGGCGACTGCTGCCGGGCCAGGCGCTGGAAAAGGCCGCGTTGCTGGGGAAAGGTCTCCTCGCGGAAGCGCCGGCAGCCACGCACCAGGGTGTCGAAGGTGGTTGCGGCGTCGTTCTCTGCCAAGGGGGCGGGCGGGATGCTGCGGATGTCCTGTTTCATGCTTTCTCCTGTTTGCGTTCCGAGCGGGCCGGTGGCCCTCGTGACCTGCCGGTTGATGGCGGCCTGCAACCCGACCGGGCGGTCGGGATGGAGAAAAACCTTAGGCGCGAAGACTTAACTCAAACTGAAGAAACCGCTCTGGAATGAGCATTACAGACGAATGGCCGATAGCAGTCTGCCAGCCCGGGCCAGCGATGGGACCACCGTGCAGGCGCTCGACGCGACGCAGGCGCAGCCGCGAAAGGGAGGAAGGAAACGGACGTTGCCCCGGCCGAAGCCGGGGCACCGGGGCTCACAGGTAGCGGGCGCGGGGCGTGGCCATCGGCAGCGGGCCGTCGCCGATGGTGCGGAAGCGACCGCTCTCGGCGTCGTAGGCGCGGATGGCGGCGGTCTCGATGTCGTACACCCAGCCGTGGATGAACAACTGGCCGCTGGCCAGGCGCGCCGCCACCGAGGGATGGGTGCGCAGGTGGTCCAGCTGGGCCACCACGTTCTCCTCGGTGAGCACGCCCAGGGTCTCGTGGTTGGCGCAGCCGCAGTTCTCGGCGACCACGGTGCGGGCCACCTCGGCATGGCGCAGCCAGGCCTTGACGGTGGGCATGCGCTCCAGCTGCTCGGGGTTGAGCACCGCCTTCATGGCGCCGCAGTCGGAGTGGCCGCAGATGATGATGTGGTGCACGCCGAGGGCCATGACGGCGAATTCGATGGCGGTGGAAACGCCGCCGTTCATCTGCCCATAGGGCGGCACCACGTTGCCGACGTTGCGGGTGACGAACAGGTCGCCGGGGGAGCTCTGGGTGATCAGCTCCGGGACGATGCGCGAGTCGGCGCAGGTGATGAACATGGCGCGGGGTTTCTGCTCATGGGCCAGGCGCTTGAACAGCTCTTCCTGCTCCGGGTAGACCTGGTCGCGGAAACGCTGGAAACCTTCGACGATGTTGCGCAGCGCTTCTTCGGCGCTTTCCTGGGGTTGCGGGGTATCGTGCTCGTCGCTCATGCCGACCTCGTTCGCCTTGGGACTCTGTAGGGGTAAGTGGGATTACTTTACCGACATGGTCGGATTTATCCGACCCCCTACAGGACACCGTTCGGCGCGTTGCGGTCACACGCCGGGTACGTAAAAAGCCGTGCCGTTCATCCCATCGCTCAGAGCAGGGCCATCTGCCCGCCGGGCGGGCAGAAGCGCGAGCAGTCCAGCGCCACGTCGCCGCGCTTCTCCAGGCCCAGGCGACGCATGGCCACGGCGAAGCGCTGGGCCAGCAGCTCGGCAAAGGCACCTTCGCCGCTGAAGCGCTTGCCGAAGCGGCTGTCATAGACCTCGCCGCCCCGGCACTGGCGGATGATGCTCATCACGTGGGCCGCACGTTGCGGGTAGTGGGCCTGGAGCCATTCTTCGAACAGCGGCGCCACCTCCCGGGGCAGGCGCACCAGCATGTAGGAGGCGCTGCGCGCGCCGGCATCGCGGGCCGCCTCCAGCAGGCTTTCCAGCTCGCTGTCGTTGATCATCGGGATCATCGGCGAGCACAGCACGCCCACCGGTACGCGGTTCTCGCGCAGCACGCGGATCGCCCGCAGCCGTGCGGAGGGCGCCGCGGCGCGGGGCTCGAGCACGCGCTTGAGCGCGTCGTCGAGGGTGGTGAGGCTGATCATCACCTTGACCAGGCGCTGTTCGGCCAGCTGGGTCAGCAGGTCGAGGTCGCGCAGCAGCAGCGAGCCCTTGGTGACGATGGTCAGCGGATGGCGGTAGCGCAGCAGCACTTCCAGCACCTGGCGGGTGATGCGGTGCTCGCGCTCGATGGGCTGGTAGGGGTCGGTGTTGGCCCCCAGGGCGATGGGCGCGCACGCGTAGCCGGGCTTGCTCAACTGCTGCTCCAGCAGGGCAGCGGCGTTGGTCTTGGCGATCAGCCGGGTCTCGAAGTCGATGCCCGGGGACATGTCCCAGTAGGCGTGGCTGGGCCGCGCGTAGCAATAGATGCAGCCATGCTCGCAACCACGGTAGGGGTTGATGGAGCGGTCGAAGGGCAGGTCTGGCGACTGGTTGCGGGCGATGATGCTCTTGGCCGTCTCGATGCGCACCTCGGTGGCGCGGGTCGGTGGCACTTCCTGGTACCAGCCGTCGTCCTCGGCCACCGAGAGGGTCGGGGCGAAGCGGTTGTAGGGGTTGCTACCGGTTCCACGGCCACGGGGCGGAAGGGTGACGGACATGGCGGACGCTCCGAAGATACTGTATGCATGAACAGTATATTCTTACAGCGTCCTACGCCAGCCGGTTTTCGTCGGAAAGCCCTACTCGTCCTCGCTCGGCGGCGTGAACGGCTCGATCAGGTACTGGCGACCGTGGGCCTTGCAGTCGGCGAGGGTGCCTTCGGCGGAAGCGCGCAGCTGCAGGAAGCTGCTGCCGAAACGCTGTTCGTCGGTATCCACCAGGCCGTCCTTCAGGTCCACGCTGTTGGCCATGGCCATGGAGTCGGCGTACTTGAAGTCATCCCCCCAGCCGGACTTGCCGGTCCAGAGGACGATGCGCTGGCCCTCCTGCCAGTGCACCGCCGCCTTGCGCTTGCCGTCCGGCCACTGGTAGCCGACCACGCAGAAGTGGTTGGTGCCGTCGTTGCGCCGGGCCTGCACCAGCAGGTAGCGCATGTCCTGTTCGGGATCGGCGAAGGCCTTGTCCTGGGCGATGTCGAAGCGCGCCACCTGGCCGCTGTAGATCGACGGGCCGAAGGGCTCGGCCGCACAGGCACCGAGGGCGACGAGGAGCAGGGCGCCGGAGAAGAGTCCGGCCAGGCGTGGGCTGTTCATTTCTTCGGTTTACCGGGGTTGTTGGGGTTGTCGATGAAGGCCTGGGTGAGGCTGAAGAAGGTCTGGCCACCCTTGTCGACCGCCTTGATGAAATAGCCGCCCGGGTTGCTGCCTTCGGTCATCCAGCCGTAGACCGGCGGCTTGTAGGGCTTGGCCAGGCTCTTGCCCGCCGCCACGTCCAGCGCGTTCTGCACATGCTGGCGGACGAAGGAGAAACGCAGGTCGGAGCCGTCGTTGGCCAGGCGCAGGTAGCTGTCGATCTTGCCTTCCTTGCTGCCGATGGACGGGTAGTTGCCGAACCCCTCGAACTGCAGCGGGTCGCGGGCGGTGATGAAGCCCGTCATGGTCTTGTTGGCCGGCTTGCCGAAGTGCTTGGGTTCGGAGAACGCCATGCGGTTCTCGATGACCTGGCGCATCAGCTGCATGGAAAACAGGGCCTCCTCCAGGCCGCCGGCGTTCTTCGGCACCACCGATTCGGCCAGCAGCAGGCGCGCGAGGCAACCTTCGTCGGTGCTGGCATCGGGCAGCGTCAACGCTTCCAGCACGGTGATGACCACGTGGATGCCGGAAGGCAGGTCGTCGGTGGCGGAAAAGGCTTCTACGCGCACCGACTGGCAGGCGCGCAGCGCCTTGATGGTGATGCTCTGCTCGCTCTGGCGATCATTCGCGTCCTGCTTCACTTCCAGGCAGGTGTTGGCGCTCTTGATCCGGTAGTGCTTCTTGCCCGGGCCCAGGCCGTTGAGCTTCAGCTTGAGGACGTTGCCGACCACCAGTTCGAGGCTGCCGACGACCGGAAGTTTGTTGCGGGTGAAGGTGGGCACCTGGGTCTCCTTGCTGTATCGCCGCCCTCTGCGGCGGCTCCCTGTGCAGCGGGGCACAGCAGGGAAAATTACTCCCGGCCCCGCGCTGCGGCAAGGCGCCCGGTCGGCGGAAGTGACGCAGTTCGCCTCAGTCTTCGCGGACGCAGCGCTCCAGGGCATCGAGGTCCGCCGCCATGATCGCCGCCATGTGCCGGCTGATCGTCTCCACCGGCCAGTCCCACCAGGCAATGGCCAGCAGGCGCTCCACCACTGCGTCGGGAAAGCGCTGTTTCAGCGGCTCGGCCGGGTTGCCGCCGACCACGGTGTAGGGCGGCACGTCGCGGGTCACCACCGAGCGCGAGGAGATGATCGCGCCGTCGCCGATCGTCACCCCCGGCATTATCAATGCCTCGTAGCCGATCCACACGTCGTTGCCGATCCGGGTGTCGCCCTTGTTGGGAAACTCGGACAGCTCCGGCATGTGCCGCTCCCAGCCACCGCCGAAGATCTGGAAGGGGTAGGTGGAGAAGCCGGAAAGCTTGTGGTTGGCGCCGTTCATGATGAACTTCACCCCGCGCGCGATGGCGCAGAAGCGCCCGATCACCAGGCGATCGCCGATGAAGGGGTAGAGATACAGGACGTTGCGCTCGAAATTCTCCGAGTCGTCCGGGTCGTCGTAATAGGTGTATTCGCCGATCTCGATCTGCGGGTTGCTCACCGTGTTGCGGATGAAGCAGACCTGCGGGAAGCCGGCCATGGGGTGCGGGTTGCGGGGGTCGGGTCCGTGCATGGGGCCTCCGGCTCGTGAGGGTGGGTGCTGCCCGGATCAGGCGGACAGACGCACCTGCAGGCCGCCGTAGCCATTGGCGCCGGGCTCGCCCTGGATCTCGACACGACCCTGGGCGGCCAGTTCACGGGCGCGCCAGAAGAGGAAGAAGTCGGTGGCGAAGAAGCCATCGCAACGGGCCATGACGTCGGCCATCGCGCGGCCCAGCGGGCGCCACTCCGATGTGCAGGACCCGATCAGGTCGGCATCGATGAAGCTGAAGTCCTCGCCATGGAAAGCCCCTTCGCGCCAGCGGCGGATGCCCGCGCCTTCGGCCAGCACGCCGCGCCACTGGGCCGCCAGCGCCTGGCGGCGCTCCGCCTCGATCAGCCTGGGCAGGTACAGCTCGGCCAGGTCGTCCGGCGCATGCATGGCCACGGCGCGACGGCTGGCCACGCGGCTGTCACCGCTGCCGCAAGGCACTTCCCAGAGCGGCAGCTGGCTGTGTTCCAGCGCCGCCGCGACGCGGGCCAGCAGCAGCTGCTCGGAGGCGCTGTCGCCATGCCAGACGGTCACCGCGTGGCTCTGGGCGGCGAGGCCGGCGAGCCACTGCGCATCCTCAACCAGGCCGGCCTCGAAGTCCGGCACCGGCTGCACCGCCACCGGCCAGACCCCACGCCAGAAGGCGGCGCGGCGGGTGCAGGGCGGCTGTTCGATGTCCTTCAGCGGGCCGACCGCGAGATCGTCGCGCAGCACCCGCAGGAAGGTGCGCGCCGCGTCTGCGCCGAGCACGGACGCGACACCTTCGACCGCGTTGTCACCGCATACCAGGTGCCACATCACGCCCTCCTTGGCCTCGACGCTACTCGCTGGGCTTCTTCAGTTTCGGATTGGGGAAGAACTGCACGCCCTGGACCTTCGGGTCGGCCGGCTTGGGCACGGCCTTGTTGACCCGCGTGCCCAGCTCTCTGGGCACCGACTGGCCTTGCGCGTTGAGGGTGTCGGCATAGCCGCAGGCCACGCACTGGCGGTGCGGCACGCCGTCCTCGTCCCACATCTGGATGCGGTCCTGCTCGCTGCACGCCGGGCACACGGCACCGGCGATGAAGCGTTTCTTGGTGATGTTCACGGGGCCTTCGCTCATGCGGCCTCCGACGACAGGCCGAGGTGGCGCAGCAGGGCGTCGATGGAGGGCTCGCGGCCGCGGAAGTCGACGAACAGCACCATCGGCTCCTGGGAGCCGCCACGGGCGAGGATGGCCTCGCGGAAGGCGCGGCCGGTGTCGGCGTTGAACACGCCTTCTTCCTCGAACCTGGAGAAGGCGTCGGCGGAGAGCACTTCCGCCCACTTGTAGCTGTAGTAACCGGCCGCGTAACCACCGGCGAAGATGTGCGCGAAGCTGTTGGCGAAGCGGTTGAAGGCCGGCGGGCGCATCACCGAGACCTCGGCGCGGATGCCTTCGAGCACCTCCAGCACGCTGCGGCCATCGCCGTGGGTGGCGTGCAGCTCGAAGTCGAACAGGGAGAACTCCAGCTGGCGCACCATCATCAGGCCGGACTGGAAGTTCTTCGCCGCCAGCATCTTGTCCAGCAGGTCCTGGGGCAGGGGTTCGCCGCTCTGGTAGTGGCCGGAGATCAGCGCCAGGCCTTCCGGCTCCCAGCACCAGTTCTCCATGAACTGGCTGGGCAGCTCGACCGCGTCCCAGGCCACGCCATTGATGCCGGAGGCCCCGGCGTGCTCGACGCGGGTCAGCAGGTGGTGCAGGCCGTGGCCGAACTCGTGGAACAGGGTGGTGACTTCGTCGTGGGTCAGCAGCGCGGGCTTGCCGCCGACGGCCGGCGTGAAGTTGCACACCAGGTTGGCCACCGGGCTGACCAGCTTGCCGGCGGAGGTGCGGCGCTTGTCGCGGGCACCGTCCATCCACGCGCCACCACGCTTGTTGGCGCGGGCATAGAGGTCGAAGAAGAAGCGGCCGACGTGCTGGCCGTTCTCGCGGATCTCGAACAGGCGCACGTCCGGGTGCCAGGTGTCGAAGCCCGACAGCTCGCGGATCTCGATGCCATAGAGCTTCTGCACGATGGCGAAGAGGCCGGTGAGCACCTTGTCGATGGGGAAGTAGGCGCGGAGGATTTCCTGGGAGATGCTGTAGCGCTGCTCGCGCAGCTTCTCGCTGTAGTAGCCGGTGTCCCAGCTCTGCAGATCATCCAGGCCCTGTTCGGCGGCGAAGGCCTTGAGCTCGTCGAGGTCCTGCTGCGCGAAGGGCTTGCTGCGCACGGCCAGGTCGCGGAGGAAGCTCAGCACCTGGTCGCTGGACTCGGCCATCTTGGTCGCCAGGCTCAGCTCGGCGTAGCTGGCGAAACCGAGCAGGCCGGCCAGTTCCTGGCGCAGGTCGAGGATCTGCTCCATCACCGGGCCATTGTCGTTCTGGCCGGCGTTCGGCCCCTGGTCGGAGGCACGGGTGCAGTAGGCGGTGTAGACCTCTTCGCGCAGGGCGCGGTCGTTGGCGTAGGTCATCACCGCGTAGTAGCTGGGGAACTCCAGGCTGATCAGCCAGCCATCCAGGCCCTTGGCCTGGGCGGCCTGGGCCATCTGCGCGCGGGCGGACTCGGTGAGGCCGTCGAGCGCGGCTTCGTCGGTGACGTGCTTGGTCCAGGCCTGGGTGGCGTCCAGCAGCTGGTTGGAGAAGCGGCTGGTGAGCTCGGAGAGCTTCATCTGGATTTCGCCATAGCGCTGCTGCTTGTCGGCCGGCAGGTCGATGCCGGAGAGGCGGAAGTCACGCAGGGCGTGTTCGAGGATGGTCTTCTGCGCCACGTCGAAGCCGGCGGCCTCGGGGCTGCCGGCCAGTGCCTCGTAGGCCTGGAACAGTTCGCGGTTCTGGCCCAGTTCGGTCCAGTACTCGGAGAGCTTGGGCAGGCAGGCCTCATAGGCGCCGCGCAGCTCGGCGCTGTTGCACACGGCGTTGAGGTGGCTGACCGGGCTCCACGCACGGCCCAGGCGCTCGCCGAGTTCGTCCAGCGCCAGCACCAGGCCCTGCCAGGTCGGCGTACCCTGCTGGCCGGCGAGCAGCGCATCGATGGCGGCGCGGCTGTCGGCGAGGATGGTGTCGATGGCGGGCTCTACATGTTCCGGACGGATGCTGGAGTAGGGCGGCAGGTCGAAATCCTGAAGGAGGGGATTGCTGGAACTCACGGCATTCACCTGTTGCGTCTGGAAAGTTGATGGATCGTTGATACCGGGAAAGAGAGAGGGGGCACAAGGCCCCCTCCGAAAATCATTTCCTGCGCCTGGACAGATGCCAGGAGCCGTTCAGTGGCATACCGCTCACGCCCTTGGCGATCTTCTTGATCTGCCCTCCTCGCCGCAGATAGGCGGCTACATGGGCCTCGAGGGCTTCGCGGGTCACCGTGGCCGCTGCGGCCTTGGGACGATTCGCGGAAGATCTGAAACTCAAGGTAGTCATGGACACTCTCCTTTCCAGAGACGGCCGGCCACTATGCCAGAATTTTGACGTGCCTGCCTGGAAGGGGACTGAAGAGTGGGACAACCATCGAGCCGGGAGGTTTACCCCGGGTCGACAGCGGACATCTTAATTACAATCGGCGTACAACGCAGCCACAGGACTTTCTATGAGCGCGATACGAACCTACCGCGGCACCGCACCACAGCTGGGTGAACGGGTTTTCGTCGATCGATCCGCAGTCGTCATCGGCGATGTCGAACTGGGCGAGGACAGCTCGGTCTGGCCCTTCGCCCTGATCCGCGGCGACATGCATCACATCCGCATCGGGGCACGGACCAGCGTGCAGGACGGCAGTGTCCTGCATATCACCCATGCCGGCCCCTTCAACCCGGACGGCTTTCCCCTTCTCATCGGCGACGACGTGACCATCGGCCACAAGGTGACCCTGCACGGCTGCACCCTCGGCAACCGCATCCTGGTGGGCATGGGCAGCATCGTCATGGACGGCGCCGTGGTCGAGGACGAGGTGGTGATCGGCGCCGGCAGCCTGGTGCCACCGGGCAAGCGCCTGGAGAGCGGCTTCCTCTACGTCGGCAGCCCGGTGAAACAGGCCCGCCCGCTGAGCGACAAGGAAAGGGCCTTCTTCACCTACAGCGCCGCCAACTACGTGAAGCTGAAGGACCTGCATATCGCCGAGGGATACGACCAATGACGCCACCGGCCGGCCATGCCCAGCGGATGCTCGGCACGGTCGGCCAACCCCGCTATCCTGCCCACCCCCGAGCCCAGACCGCCTAAAGCCATGCACCAGCCGAACATCCTCTTCGACCTCGACGGCACCCTCACCGACCCGCGCGAGGGCATCACCCGCTCCATCCAGTACGCCCTGGGCAAGCTGGATATCCACGAGCCGGACCTCACCCGCCTGGAGCATTTCATCGGCCCGCCGCTGTTGCAGTGCTTCATGCAGACCTACGGTTTCGACGAGCCGCGCGCCTGGGAGGCGGTGAACCACTACCGCGATCGCTTCAAGGTCACCGGGCTCTACGAGAACCGCGTGTTCGAGGGCGTCGCCCAGCTGCTGGGGATGCTCGGCGAGCAGGGCCGCACGCTGTACATCGCCACCAGCAAGCCGGCGGTGTTCGCCCGCGAGATCGCCCGGCACTTCGACTTCGCCAGGCATTTCAAGGTGATCTACGGCAGCGAGCTGGACGGCACCCGCACCAACAAGGTGGACCTGATCCGCCACCTGCTGGACGAGGAGGGATTGGACCCGGCGCAGACGCTGATGATCGGTGACCGCAAGCACGACCTGATCGGCGCCCGGGAGAATGGCCTGCAAGCCATCGGCGTCGGCTACGGCTTCGGCAGCCACGAGGAGCTGATGGCGGAAGCCCCGGCCTGGTACTTCGCCACCCTCGCGGAAATGCACCAGGCCTTCGAAGGCGTGTAGCCCGGGCTTCAGCCCGGGTGCTCCAGGGCTGCGGACTCAGGTCCCGTTGCGCTGGTAGACGATCTTCTTCGTGCCGTTCTCGCAGGTGCCGACCACCATGTTCGGGTCTTCCACCTCGGCGGCCGGCACGATTTCCAGCGTATAGGCGGTCACCCCGGCGGCCTGGATCTTCACCTCGATCTCCTGCTTGAGCGCCTCGCACGGCTTGGGCGCCGCCACGGCGGTGCTCCCCAGCAGGCCGAGCAGCACGGCCAATCCCCATCTGTTCATCGCACACCTCCTGTCAGGCGAATCCGCGTTCATTCGACCGATGCGGCCACCGGCGAGTTCTCCGGCATCAGCTCGGCCAGGGCGGCCTGGCGCTCGACCGGCGGACGCGCCGCCAGCGCTGCCACCCGCCCGTGGAAATCCGTCCAGCCGGCGCTGCGCCGATACAACTCGGCGAAGGCCGGCACCCAGCGGTCGTAGAGGCCGAAAGGCAGCAGCTTGGCGTTGTTCAGCGGGCTTTCGATCCAGCCGTCGTAGCGGCCCACGCCCTGCCACTGGCTGTCACGCAGCTGGCGATAGTCCCGGCGCAGGCGCTCGAACTCGGCCTGCTTGGCCAGGTGCTTCTGCGCCTCGGGCAGGTCGCTGGCGTAGAGCCGCTCCAGGCGCTCGCGGCAGGCCAGCACCAGCGCGGTGAACTGATCGCGCTGGCGCACCCCGGCCTCGCCGCCGACCGGCAGGCCCTGGCGAGCGCGCCACTGGCGCAGGCCCTCGCGCTCGACGAAGCTGGCGAAGGATTCGTTGAAGGCGCTGTCGTCGGCGACATAGAGCTTCTGGTGCGCCAGCTCGTGGAAGATCACCGCCGCCAGCCGGTCATCGTCCCAGCGCACCATGCTGCTGAGGATCGGGTCGTCGAACCAGCCCAGGGTGGAATAGGCCTCGACGCCGCCGATCCAGGTATCCAGCCCCTGCTCGCGCATCAGCGCCGCGGCGCCGCGTGCACGGCCGGGCTGGTAGTAGCCGCGGTAGGCGACGCAACCGGCGATGGGGAAGCAGTGGGTGATGGGCGCCAGGGACAGCGCCGGCGTGGCGAAGACGTTCCACACCACGAAGGGCCTGTGGATATCGGCATAGACGCGGTAGCTGCCGTTGTCCGGCAGGGCCAGTTCGGCGCTGGCGAAATCCCGCGCCCGTTGCGCCAGCGCCAGGCGCTGGCGAAACGCGGCATCACGGGCGGGATCGGCGAGCACCTGCGCCACCGGCTCGCGGGCGCGCAGCAGCTGGAACTGACCGCTGGCCAGCTGGCCGTAGTAGTCCAGGCTGGAGCAACCGTTCAGCGCCAGGGCGAGCAGCAACGGAACCGCAAAGGCGCGGGCGCGGTCGAGAGAGGCTAGAAGAATGGGGGCCGGCATGGCGTGAAGCTAGCGCATGGCCCCAAAGCACGCCACAAGGAGTTGCCGCATGCGTCGCCTGCTTCCCACTGTCCTGCTGCTCAACCTCGGCGGTTGCTCGCTGATCATGCCCAGCCCCGACCCCGACCAGGCCTGGATCGACCTTGACCCGCCGCAAAGGCATGCCTTGCAGGCGACCCGCGTCGACCGCCAGCCGCTGGAGGACGACCGCTACTTCCAGGTCACCCCCGGCAACCACGAACTGGAAGTGCGCTTCAGTTTCGACGTGGACGGCGACGACATCGGCCCCCAGCGCGAGCCCATGACCCGCACCTGCCTGCTGAAGCTGGACTACCCGGAATTCACTGCTGGCCAGCGCTACCAGCTCAAGGCCGGCGGCATCGGCTTCCGCCCCTGGGCGCGGCTCTACAGTGAAGACAACCGCGAGGTGGCGCGGGCGCGGGAAAGTCGCTGCGGCGATGTCTGAAAACGGGCGCCAGGTTTATCCTGAACGCCCCGCCCTTCCGAGGATTCCGCCATGCGCAAGCTACCCGCCGCATGCCTGCTGGCCAGCCTGACGGCCTGCGCCGGCCCGCTTCCCCAGCCCGACCCCGGCCAGGCCTGGATCGACCTGCGCGGCGAGCCGGGCACCACCTTCATGGCCGACCGCCTGGACGGCAAGCGCACCGCCGACGGACGCTACTACCAGGTCACCCCCGGTCGCCATGAACTGGAGATGCGCTACCAGTTCGAGGTTTCCAGCGGCGGCGGCTTCAACAGCGACGCAGGCCCCTTCCAGCTCACCTGCCATGTGCGCATCCGCTTTGACGGGTTCGCCGCCGGCGAGCGCTACCGCATCGACGCACGCCCGATCGTCATGCGCCCCCAGGTGCTGATGTACGACGCCCGAGCCCAGGTGGTGGCGCGTGGCGAGACGCTGGGCTGCGGGCCGATCTGAACCGCCCCTAGCCGCGCAGGCCGGCGAGGATGTCGAAGGCGCGCAAGCGGTGCTCGTGCTGGTAGACGTCGCAGGTGAAGATCAGCTCGTCCGCGCCGGTCTGCTCCAGCAGCACCTCCAGCTTGCCGCGGATCTTTTCCGGCCCACCGACCATGGCCATCGCCAGGAAGCTGCCGACCGCCTCCTTCTCGTGGGGCAACCAGCGCCCGGCCATGCTCTCCACCGGCGGGCGCAGCACCAGGCTCTCGCCACGCATCAGGCTCAGCACCCGCTGGTAGACGGTGGTGGCGAGGAAGTCCGCCTCCTCGTCCGTGGGCGCAGCCACCAGGGGCACGCCAAGCATCACGTAGGGCGCATCGAGCACCGCCGAGGGGCGGAAATGGTTGCGGTAGACACGGATCGCCTCGTGCATGTAGCGCGGGGCGAAGTGCGAAGCGAAGGCGTAGGGCAGGCCCTTCTGCCCGGCCAGCTGGGCGCTGAACAGGCTGGAGCCGAGCAGCCAGATCGGCACCCGGGTGTCCATGCCGGGCATGGCGATGACCTTCTGCCCTTCCAGGCGCGGGCCGAGCAGCAGCTCCAGCTCCTCCACGTCCTGGGGGAAATCGTCGGCGCTGCCGGAGCGCTCGCGGCGCAGGGCGCGGGCGGTCAGGTGGTCGGCGCCCGGCGCACGGCCAAGGCCCAGTTCGATGCGCCCGGGGTAGAGCGTGGCGAGGGTGCCGAACTGCTCGGCGATCACCAGCGGCGCGTGGTTCGGCAGCATGATCCCGCCCGATCCCAGGCGTAGCGTGGAGGTATTGGCCGCCAGGTAGCCCAGCAGCACCGAAGTGGCGGAACTGGCGATGCCTTCCATATTGTGGTGCTCGGCCACCCAGAAGCGCGAGAAGCCGAGCTGTTCCACATGGCGCGCCAGGGCCAGGGAGTTGTGCAGCGCCTGGGCGGGGCCGCCATCGTCGCGGATGGGCGCCAGGTCGAGGACGGAAAGGGGCAGGGAAGAAAGGGCTGACATAGCGAAGGGACCTTGCTGAGGGGAAGACTCGCGCCTTCCACGTGACCACAGGGGTCCTACTCTAGGCCGACCCGCAGGCAGCCACCAGAAGGCACTTTTCGGTAACCAGGGCACCTCGGGGTAAGCAAGGCAGGCTGGCGAGCGCCCATGAAAAAGCCGGCGCGGACGCCGGCTTGACAGCTCATCGCGCGATCAATTGCGCTGGTAGACGATTTCCTTGGTGCCCGCTTCGCAGCTGCCGACCACCTTCTTGTCGGTCGCGCTGCCCTTGTCGACGATCTCAAGGGTGTAGGAGGTGGCTCCGTTCGCCTTGATCTTCGCGTCGATCTCGGACTTCAGCTCTTCACAGGGCTTGGCGGCGGCGAAGGCCGAGCCGGCAAGGGTGAACAGGCCAATGGCCAACAACAGTTTCTTCATCGGTAACGCTCCCTCGTTGTAGAAAAGAAAAGGCTCGAGCGAGCCGCGGAGACCAGCCGTCTCCAAGGGGATGGCATCTGTGGTCTTGTTCGATCCGACACCACATGGCCAAACCTGTGTGAGCCTAGCCCAGCGGCCGGGCGTTATCTGTAAGACGATCAGCTATCGCTGAGTCGGAAGCCGACCTTCAAAGTGACCTGGTAATGGCCGACCTTGCCGTTCTCGATGTGCCCCCGGGTCTCCACGACCTCGAACCAGTCGAGATTGCGGATGGACTTGGCCGCCTCGGCCAGGGCGTTGTTGATCGCCTCGTCGATGCTGTTGCGGGAGGAGCCGACGATCTCGATCTTCTTGTAGGTGTGATGATCCGACATGGATGTTCTCCTTGCGTTTCAGAAATGGGCCACTTGCCATCTCAGGCCCGGGATGTCCCGAATAAGTTCAGATTAGCTGCACTCCTCGGCGATACGGGGGTCGGACCTAGTACCCCAACCCGAAAGAGGAGGTACGACATGGCTCTCTTCATGTCTCGCAAGAAATCCACCCTGCAGGGCATCGAGCAGGAAATCGAACAACTGCGCAGCGGTATCGAGCGCATCAAGCACGTGGTGGAGGCCGAGTCGCAGCACTCGCTGGACGCCATCCAGAGCGGCGCCCTGCATACCCTGAGCCGCTCTCGTGACCTCGCCGGCCAGGCCTGGGAGCGCACCGCCAGAGCCGGCATCGCCACCCGCGACTACAGCCGCGAGCACCCGCTGGCCACCGCCGGGGTGGCAGCGGGCGCCGTGGGCGTGGTGGCACTGGCGGCCTACATGCTGCGCCACCGGAGCTGAGCCCGACGCGCCTGCGCGGCTATCCGGCCCCATGCGGTACCTGACCGGGCCGGCCCGGTGCATGAACGGAAAGGATTGCCGGAGCGGCCACTTCGCCGCTGAGGATGGCGCCAACGACTTCGGCGATCGGCGCAACCTGATGCTCACGGTGAGGTACACCCCGGAGTGCTGAACCACCAGCACCCCTCGGCCCCGACACACCGGAGCATCGGGTGCTTCAGTCAGGCTGGGCGAAAGCCTGGCGCAGCCACTGCGCCAGGCGCTCGGCACGCGGGCCCTGGCGCCCGAGCGGCACCCACAGCGCCAGCCGCGCCGGGGTGTCGACGAAGCCCCAGGGCGCCACCAGGCGGCCGGCGGCCAGGTCGTCGG
This sequence comes from Pseudomonas sp. 57B-090624, assembly GCF_003234055.1. Taxonomy (NCBI): domain Bacteria; kingdom Pseudomonadati; phylum Pseudomonadota; class Gammaproteobacteria; order Pseudomonadales; family Pseudomonadaceae; genus Pseudomonas; species Pseudomonas sp. 57B-090624. Next base: position 128,790 of record NZ_QKRU01000001.1, on the reverse strand, counting down.
CCACCAGTTGCTGCGGCGCGATGGCCACGCCCAGGCCGGCCACCGCCGCCTCCAGCAGGTAGTACAGGTGCTCGAAGCCCTGGCCCAGCTGCAATCCCCCTTCGTCCAGCCCTTCGGCCCGGGCCCATTGCGGCCAGGCCTGGGGGCGCGACGCCGTGTGCAGCAGCGGTCGTTGCAACAGGCGCTGCGGCGGTGCCTGCTCCAGCTCCGCGAACCCGGCGTAGCGCGGGCTCAGCACCGGGCCGATGCGCTCGCCGGCCAGCTCGAACACCTGCATGTCGGCCGGCCAGGGCGGCTCGGCGAACAGCAGGGTGGCGTCCAGTTGCGGGCTGCGCGGGTCCAGCTCGCCCTGGCTGCTGGAAAGCTGCAGGCGCAGCTCCGGCAACTCGCGATCGAGGCGGTCCAGGCGCGGGATAAACCAGCGCGCCAGCAGGCTGCCAGGGCAGCCAAGGACGAAGGGGCGATCCTCCTCCTGGCGGCGCAGGTCCGCGCAGACGCCACGCAGCCGCTCGAAGGCATCCCCCGCCGCCTCGGCCAGGCGCTGGCCGGCATCCGTGAGTTTTATGCCGCGCCCATCCTTGGCCAGCAACGCCACGCCCAGCTGTTCCTCCAACGCGCGCACCTGACGGCTCACCGCGCCGTGGGTGACGTGCAGCTCCTCCGCCGCTCGGCTTACGCTGAGCAGGCGGGCGGCACTTTCGAAGGCCTTCAGGGCATTCAGGGGAGGGAGGTCGCGGCTCATGGCTATATGTGAGCTTTACTGACAGGTCAGCGCAATCTAATCGCTTTTCCCGGGAGCGGCCAGCGTTAGAATGGCTGCCATCGGATACCACTCCCAGGAGTTCCACCATGACTTCACTGCGCACCGGCCCCGACGCCAAGGGCCTGTTCGGCTCCTTCGGCGGCCAATACGTCGCCGAAACCCTGATGCCGCTGATCCACGACCTGGCCCGCGAGTACGAAGCCGCCAAGGACGACCCGGAATTCCTCAAGGAACTGGCCTACTTCCAGCGTGACTACGTCGGCCGCCCGAGCCCGCTGTACTTCGCCGAGCGCCTGACCGAGCACTGTGGCGGCGCGAAGATCTACCTCAAGCGCGAAGAGCTGAACCACACCGGCGCGCACAAGATCAACAACTGCATCGGCCAGATCCTCCTGGCCAAGCGCATGGGCAAGAAACGCATCATCGCCGAGACCGGCGCCGGCATGCACGGCGTGGCCACCGCCACCGTGGCTGCGCGCTTCGGCATGGAATGCGTGATCTTCATGGGCACCACGGACATCGATCGCCAGCAGGCCAACGTGTTCCGCATGAAGCTCCTCGGCGCCACCGTGATCCCGGTCACCGCCGGCACCGGCACCCTCAAGGACGCGATGAACGAAGCGCTGCGCGACTGGGTGACCAACGTCCACAACACCTTCTACCTGATCGGCACCGTCGCCGGCCCGCACCCGTACCCGGCCATGGTCCGCGACTTCCAGGCCGTCATCGGCAAGGAAACCCGCGAGCAGCTGGCCGAGAAGGAAGGGCGCCTGCCCGATTCGCTGGTCGCCTGCATCGGCGGGGGCTCCAACGCCATGGGCCTGTTCCACCCCTTCCTCGATGACCAGAGCGTCGCGATCATCGGCGTCGAGGCGGCCGGCCACGGCATCGCGACCGGCAAGCATGCCGCCAGTCTCAACGGCGGCATCCCCGGCGTGCTGCACGGCAACCGCACCTTCCTGCTGCAGGACGAGGACGGCCAGATCATCGACGCCCACTCCATCTCCGCCGGCCTGGACTACCCCGGCATCGGCCCGGAGCACGCGTGGCTGCATGACATCGGCCGCGTCGAGTACACCTCCATCACCGACGACGAAGCCCTGGACGCCTTCCACCAGTGCTGCCGCCTCGAAGGCATCATCCCGGCCCTGGAGAGCTCCCACGCCCTGGCCGAGGTGTTCAAGCGCGCACCCAACCTGCCGAAGGACCACCTCATGGTGGTCAACCTCTCCGGCCGTGGCGACAAGGACATGCAGACCGTGATGCACCACATGCAACAGGAGCCCCAGGCATGAGCCGCTTGCAGACCCGCTTCGCCGAACTGAAACAGCAGAACCGCGCCGCCCTGGTGACCTTCCTCACCGCCGGCGACCCGGGCTACGACGCCTCCCTGGCGATCCTCAAGGGCCTGCCGGAAGCCGGCGCCGACGTGATCGAGCTGGGCATGCCCTTCACCGACCCGATGGCCGACGGCCCGTCGATCCAGCTGGCCAACATCCGTGCCCTGGCGGCCAAGCAGAACCTGGCGAAAACCCTGCAGCTGGTCCGCGAGTTCCGTGAAGGCAACCAGAACACTCCGGTGGTGCTGATGGGCTACTTCAACCCCATCCACCACTACGGCGTCGAGCGCTTCATCGGCGACGCCAGGGAAGCCGGCGTGGATGGCCTGATCGTCGTCGACCTGCCGCCGGAACATAACGAAGACCTGTGCCACCCGGCCCAGGCCGCCGGCATCGACTTCATCCGCCTGACCACCCCGACCACCGACGACAAGCGCCTGCCCGTGGTGCTCGAGGGCAGCTCCGGCTTCGTCTACTACGTCTCGGTGGCCGGTGTCACCGGTGCCGGCTCCGCCACCCTGGAGCACGTGCAGGAAGCCGTGGCCCGCCTGCGCCGCCACACCGACCTGCCGGTGGCCATCGGCTTCGGCATCCGCACCGCCGAACACGCCGCCAGCATCGCCCGCCTCGCCGACGGCGTGGTGGTGGGCTCCGCCCTGGTGGACCAGATCGCCAAGGCCGAGACCGCCGAGCAGGCCATCGACGGCGTCCTCACCCTCTGCAAGACCCTGGCCGAAGGCGTGCGCAGCGCCCGCGCCTGAGGAGCAAGCCCACCCGCATGGACTTCGTCGGGTGGGCTGTAGGGTGGGCTTCAGCCCACCGAATAGGGCCCGAACACGAGGCAACGGATTGCCATGTCGAACTACCGCCGAAGCCTGGTGCCCGGCGGCACCTTCTTTTTCACGGTCACCCTGGCCGATCGCCGCGCCACACTGCTGACCGATGCCATCCCTTCGTTGCGCCGGGCCTACTCCCTCGCCCTGCAACGCATACCCTTCGACACCGTCGCCATCTGCGTATTGCCGGACCATCTGCACGCCATCTGGACCCTGCCGCCCGGGGATGCTGACTTCTCCCGCCGCTGGAGCCTGATCAAGAGCCAGTTCTCCATGACGCTGTCTCCGTCCCCACGCTCGGCAAGCAAGGCGAACCGGCGGGAAAAAGGCATCTGGCAACGGCGCTTCTGGGAGCACCAGATAAGGGACCAGGTCGACCTGGAACGGCACGTCGACTACATCCACCACAACCCGGTCAGGCATGGGCTGGTGACACAGGTGAAGGACTGGCCCTATTCGAGCTTCCACCGCTACGTGAAAGACGGGCTGCTACCGGAAGACTGGGCCGGGGATGGGGAGGATGCCGGTGGTTTCGGTGAGTAGCGGGGGCATCGTGGTGGGCTGAAGCCCACCCTACGCCCGGAACCGGTGCTCTCGATAGGGTGGGCTTCCGCCCACCATTGTTCCTAAAGCCGCAACTCGACAGGCCGCCGGCCCAGGCGACTTATCCACAGGGAAGCGAGGATGACCGCACCGCCCAGGGCGAGGCGGGGGAGATCGGCGTCGCGGTTCCAGATCAGCAGGTTGACCACCAGGCCGGCGGGAACGTGGAGTTCGTTCATCACCGCCAGGGTGCCGGCGCTCACGGTGGTGCTGCCCTTCACCCACCAGAACATCCCCAGGGCCGTGGCGAACAGGCCCATCCACAGCAGCACGCCCCATTGCACGGCGGTCTGCGGCAGGCGTTCCGGGTTGCCGAAGAGCAGGAAGGAGGGCAGCGCCAGCAGCAGCGCACCGAGGAAGAAGTGGCCGAAGAAGCGGTGCAGCGGCTGCTCCACCGGGTAGCGCACCAGCAGGCGGCGGCACAGCACCTGGCCGGCGGCGAAGGTGGCGTTGGCCACCTGCAGCAGGAAGAAGCCGAGCAGGTAGTCCCCTTCCAGGCGGTCGAGGCGGATGATCACCCCGCCGCCCACCGCCACCAGCGCGGCCAGCAGCGCCCAGGGGCTGAAGCGCCGGGCGAGGGCATCGTCCAGCAGGGTGACGTAGATGGGCGTGAGCACGGTGAACAGCAGCACCTCCGGCACCGTGAGCACGGCGAAGCTGCGGTACAGGCACAGGTAGGTGATGCCGAACTGCAGCGCCCCGGCCAGCCAGAACCCAGCCAGCAGCCTTGGCGGCAAGCCGCGCCAGCGGGTGAAGGGGAGGAACACCAGGGCGGCGATCAGCACCCGCGCCAGCACGGCGAAATCGCTGTCCACCCGCCCGGCCAGGTACTCGCCTATGAGGCTGAAGGAAAAGGCCCAGAGCAGGGTGACGACGAGCAGGTAGCGCATGGCGGGTCTCCGAAAACAGGCGGCGGATCATAGGCCGTGGCCTGGCGCGCGTCGATTCGCCACGGGGCCTTGACTTAACTTGGTAACCAAGTAGATTTTCCCGCCATGGACGAATTCAAGACACCCGCCCCCAGGGGGCACGCCGCCGACGCCGCGCTGGAAGGCCTGTTCATCGAGATACTCGACGGCCAGCTGGCGCCTGGCGAATCGCTGCCGGCCGAGCGCCTGTTGGCCGAGCGCTACGGCGTCTCGCGCATCACCGTGCGCCAGGCCGTGCACAAGCTGAAGGACATCGGCCTGGTGGAGGTCCGCCAGGGCGGTGCCAGCCGCGTGCTGGACCCGGGCCGAGCCGACGCGCGGATCTTCGAGCTGCTGCTGCGCTGCGCCGCCCGATTGCAGTCAGACGCCGCCTCGCGCCTGTTGCGAGACCTGGCCGAATACCAGCAGCTCTACGCCATCGGCCTGCTGGAGGCGGCCTCGCGCCATGCCACGGACGCAGAGCGGGAGCAGCTGCTGCAGCAGGTCGAGGCGTGCCCGGTCACGCTGGACGCCGCCGAGGCGCAGCGCCTGGAGGATGCGTTCTGGAAACGCATCACCACCCTCGGTCGCAATCGCATCCTGCAGATGGAAATGGCGCTCTGGCAGCGCTGGACCGACGACCGCGACGCCACCGACGACGACCCTGCCGAGCTGCGCTGGTTCTACCTGACCCTGTCCCGCCAGCTGCAGGCGCGCCAGGACCCCGTGCCCTTCTACCTGGCCTCGGTGCGCACCACCTCGGCCTGAACCCGACGACCGCCGGAAGCGGTCGTTTTTTGCCTCCGGCAACTTGGTTACCAAGTGGAGAACACCATGCGCTATCGACTGCTCGAAACCACGTCCCTGACCCGTCGGCACCTGCTGTGCCTCAGCGGCGCCGCATTGCTCGCTGCCCTCACCCGGACCGGGCGCGCGGCGGTGCCTGGACCTTGCGTCCTGGAGGTGGACGTCGCGGTCATCGGCGCAGGCCTGTCGGGGCTGGTGGCGGCACGACACCTGGCCGACAGCGGCCTGAAGGTGGTGGTACTCGAGGCGCGCGAGCGGGTCGGCGGGCGCACCGTCAACCAGCCGCTGGGCGAGGGCCTGGAGGTGGATGGCGGCGGCCAGTGGGTCGGCGGCGACCAGCCGATGGTGATGGCCCTGGCCGGTGACCTGGGCGTGCCCCTGGTGCCGCAGTACCGCGCGGGGCAGATGGCCGCCCTGCTGGGTGGCGAGCGCTACACCTTCGATGCCGACGAGCCTGCGGGAGATGCCGTGCGCGCGTTGCACCTGCGGCTGCAGGCCATGGCGGAGCAGGTGCCCCTGGAAGCGCCCTGGGCTGCGCCCCATGCCGAGGAATGGGACCGCTGGAGCCTGGCCGCCTGGCTCAGGGCCGAGCGCGCCGACGCCGAGGCGGTCGAGGCGGTGTCCACCACGGTCGCCACCACCCTGAACAGCGCGCCGGAGCGGGTCTCGCTCTTGTGGTTCCTGTTCTACCTGCACTCCGCTGGCGGTTTCGCCGCGCTGGACGACCAGGCCCAGCAGTTCCGCCTGCAGGGCGGCGCCCAGCGGCTGTCCGTGAACCTGGCGCAGCAGCTCGGGCCCTCGGTGCTGCTGGGCGCGCCGGTGCGGCGCATCGAGGGCTGGGACCAGGAGGCGGTCACCCTGGATTGCGCCCTGGGCCGCATCGGTGCCCGCCGCGTGATAGTCGCGATGATGCCCGCCGACATGCCCCGCATCGGCTTCGCCCCGGCGCTGCCGAAAGGTCGCGCCGCCCTGCAGAGGGGCTGGACCGGCGGCAGCGGCATGAAGGTGCACCTGAGCTATGCGCGTCCCTTCTGGCGGGAGGCGCAGCTATCGGGTGCCGGCTTCATCGACACCGCTCTGGTGCAGATGACCTTCGACAGCAGCCCTTCCGACCAGGGCCAGGGCGTGCTGCTGGCCTTCCTCGACCCGGCGCGGGCGGGGAACAACCCCCGCAAGCGCCAGGCCCGGGTGCTGAAGGACCTGATGCGACTGTTCGGCGAGGAAGCGGGCCGGCCGCTGGCGTACGTGGAGCAGGACTGGAACCGCGAGCCCTGGACCGCCGGCTGCGTATCCCCCCTGCCGCCGGGCCTGCTGAGCCGCCATGGCCGCCACCTGCGTGCCCCGCTGGGCAACCTGCACTGGGCCGGCAGCGAGACATCGCCGGTCTGGTGCGGCTACCTGGAGGGCGCGGTGCGCGCCGGCCGGCGCGCGGCCGAGGAGGTGCTGGCGGCGCTGCGCCCGGCCTGAGTCGCTAGAGGTCGTACTCGATGGCGCCGTCGCTGAGGTCGGAGAGGTCCAGCGGCCGCACGGCGCCCATCCACATCGGGTAGTCGCGGTGGTCGCGCAGGTCGCTGCCGGTGATGGGATGAACCAGCACGTTGAGGCCCGCGCGGTTGAGCGCGAGCCAGGGGATCAGCTCGCCGAACAGCTCGGGGCGGAAGGCCAGCTGGCAGCTCCAGTCCGGGTGCGGGCCGACCGGCTCGCGGTGCAGGCGGCCCATCTTCAGGGGGAAACGGCGCGCGGCCTCTTCGCAGAGTTCGCGCGCCTGCTCGAAGCTTTCGGCATCGTAGTAGACATGGGCGTGGAAGCCCTTGATGCGGGGTTGGGATGCGGCCTGCATGTTCGCCTCTCTCGGGTACCGGCAAGCTCGCATGGTACCCGCAAGCCGAGCGGCTCCGCTCGGGGTTCGCCAGGGGCTGGGCTCAGACGGCGATGCCTTCGCGATGGCGGATCCTCTGCACCGGGTCGGTACCGTCGCCCAGCTCCTGCTGCAGCCATTCGACGAAACAGGCCACCACCCGCGCGCGGCGCTTGCGCTCGGGCAGCACCACGTAATAGCCGAAATCGGAGGTCAGGCTGCCCTCGATCACCCGCGCCAGCAGGCCCTGCTCGATCAGCTCGTCAACCAGGTAGCGCCAGCCGATGGCGACGCCCTGGCCGGCGATGGCGGCCTGCACCAGCAGGGTGTAGTTGTCGAAGCGCAGCGACCCGGAGCCCGGTGGCCGGTCGATGCCCAACCCGCGGAACACCGCCTCCCAGTCGAACCAGCGGGTGCGCACCTCGGGCTTCAGGTGCAGCAGCGGCAGCTGGGCGAGCGCGGCGGCGGGCAGGGGGGCTGGCTGGTCCTTGAGCAGGCGTGGGCTGCAGATCGGGAACACCTCCTCGCGGAACAGCAGCAGCGCATCGCCGTGCTTGAAGCGACCGTCGCCGAAGGCGATGCCGACGTCGATCTCCGAGCGCAGCATGTTCATCGTACGGTCGCTGGTCACCAGGCTGACGTCGATCTCCGGGTGGGCCTCGTGGAAGCGATGCAGGCGCGGCATCAGCCAATAGGCGGCGAAGGCGAAGTCGGTGGCCACCTGCAGCACCTCGTGCTGGGTCCGCGCACCGACGGCCTCGAGCCCGAGGTTGATGGCGCGCAGGCCGTCCTGCACATGAACGAAGAGCAGGCGCCCGCTGTCAGTCAGTTCGATGCCGCGGTAGATGCGGTCGAACAGCCGCGTGGCCAGCTGCTTCTCCAGGCGCTGGATCTGCTGGCTCACCGCCGGTTGGGTGGTGCCCAGCTCCACCGCCGCGGCGGTGAAGCTCAGGTGCCGCGCGGCCGCCTCGAACACGCGCAGCAGGTCGAGGGAGAGTTCGGGTTGCAGGTCTGCCATAAGATTCACTTATCCAAGGCATGTGCGCACATGCGGTTTACCAGACGACTTCCGGGGTTCCATGATCGACGCCAGCACTCTCGCATAAACCGATCGTATGGATGAAGGCCCCATGACCCGCCCCAACATCCTCTTCATCATGGCCGACCAGATGGCGGCGCCGCTGATGCCCTTCCACGGTGGCCTGCCCCTGCACATGCCCAACCTGCAACGCCTGGCGGAACGCGCCGTGGTGTTCGACTCGGCCTACTGCAACAGCCCGCTCTGCGCGCCCTCGCGCTTCACCCTGGTGAGCGGCCAGCTGCCGTCGAAGATCGGTGCCTACGACAACGCGGCCGACTTTCCCGCCGACGTGCCCACCTACGCCCACTACCTGCGCCGCCTCGGCTACCGCACCGCGCTGTCCGGCAAGATGCACTTCTGCGGCCCGGACCAGCTGCACGGCTACGAGGAGCGCCTGACCAGCGACATCTACCCCGCCGACTACGGCTGGGCGGTGAACTGGGACGAGCCTGACGTGCGCCCGAGCTGGTACCACAACATGTCCTCGGTGCTGCAGGCCGGGCCCTGCGTGCGCACCAACCAGCTGGACTTCGACGAGGAGGTGGTGTTCAAGGCCCGCCAGTACCTCTACGACCACGTGCGCGAACAGGCCGGGCGGCCGTTCTGCCTGACGGTGTCGATGACCCACCCCCACGACCCCTACACCATCCCCCGCGCGTACTGGGACCTGTACCGCGAGGCCGACATCCCGCTGCCCTCGGTGCAGTTGGCCCAGCACGAGCAGGACCCGCACTCGCAGCGCCTGCTCAAGGTCATCGACCTGTGGGACAAGCCGCTGCCCGAGTCCAAGGTCATCGATGCCCGCCGTGCCTACTTCGGCGCCTGCAGCTACGTCGACGCGCAGATCGGCGCGCTGCTCGCGACGCTGGAGGAGTGCGGCGTGGCCGAGGACACCATCCTGGTGTTCTCGGGCGATCACGGCGACATGCTTGGCGAGCGCGGCCTCTGGTACAAGATGCACTGGTTCGAGATGGCCGCGCGGGTACCGATGCTGGTGCATGCGCCGCGGCGTTTCGCGCCACACCGGGTGAAGGCCTCGGTGTCGACCCTGGACCTGCTGCCGACCCTGGTGGAGCTGGCCGGCGGCACCCTGGACCCGCAACTGCCACTGGATGGCCGCTCGCTGCTGCCGCACCTGGCGGGCGAGGGCGGGCACGACGAGGTGTTCGGCGAATACCTGGCCGAAGGCACCACCAGCCCGCTGATGATGATCCGCCGCGGCCCCTGGAAATTCATCTACTCGGAGCAAGACCCGCTGCTGCTCTTCAACCTGGAAAGCGACCCCCGCGAGCTGGAGAACCTGGCTGTCTCCGCCAGCCACCGCGAGGTGCTCGAGGCCTTCCTCGCCGAAGCCCGGGCACGCTGGGACATCCCCGCGATCCACAGCGCCACTCTCGCCAGCCAGCGCCGCCGCCGCTTCGTCGCCGGCGCCCTGGAGCAGGGGACGCTCACCAGCTGGGACCACCAGCCCTGGGTGGACGCCAGCCAGCAGTACATGCGCAACCACATCGACCTCGACGATCTGGAGCGCCGCGCACGTTATCCACAGCCCTGACCAGAGGGGACGAACCCACGGCCGGCCACACCTCCACTCACAAGGAAAAGGCATGAAGACCACCACCACGCTGTTCGCCGCCACGCTGCTCTGCAGCGCCCTGATCGCCACCGCCCACGCCGAGGACGCCCGCTGCGCGACCGTGAAGCTGGGCGACCCGGGCTGGAGCGACATCGCCGTCACCAACGGCGTCGCCCGCCTGCTCCTCGACGGCCTGGGCTACAAGGCCGAGACCCAGACCCTGGCGGTGCCGATCATCTTCGCCGGCCTGCAGAAGGGCCAGGTGGACGTCTTCCTCGGCAACTGGATGCCGGCCCAGCAGAGCAACTACGACAAGTTCGTCGCCACCGGCGAGGTGGACAAGGTGGCGCAGAACCTCGGCGGCACCGAGTACACCCTGGCCGTGCCGAGCTACGCCTATGACGCGGGGGTGAAGACCTTCGCCGACCTGGACAAGCACGCCGACAGGTTCAAGCACACCCTCTACGGCATCGCCGCCGGCTCCCCGGCCAACATCTCCATCCAGGACATGATCAAGGGCGACGAATTCGGCCTCGGCGACTGGAAGCTGGTGGAATCCAGCGAACAGGCGATGCTGGTGCAGGTGGGCCGTGCGGTGAAGCGCAAGGACTTCGTGGTGTTCCTCGGCTGGACGCCGCACCCGATGAACGTGCAGTACGACATGAAGTACCTCAAGGGCGGCGAGAAGTACTTCGGCGACAGCGGCACGGTGAACACCCTGGCGCGCAAGGGCTACGCCCAGCAGTGCCCCAACGTCGGCAAGCTGCTGGCCAACCTGGCGTTCACCCAGGAGATGGAGAACGCGGTAATGAACGAAGTGCTGAGCAAGAACGCCGGCAACGACGAGGCGGTGAAGGCCTGGCTCAAGGCCAACCCGCAGGTGGTCGAGGGCTGGCTGCAGGGCGTGACCACCCGCGAGGGCGGCGATGCACTGGCAGCGGTGAAGGCGAAGCTGTGATCCGTGGGGCCGATGGGATGGCCCCCGTCCACAAGAGGTGGCGTATGGTCGCGGCCCATCGCGAAGGAATTCGCCCACCCACACCGCCAACGAGACTGTGCCGCGTCACACGATGAAGATCACCACCCTCTTCCCCTTCCTCGACTGGCTGCCCCGGACCACCGGGCGCAGCCTGGGGCGTGACGCACTGGTAGGCCTGACCGGCGCCATCCTCGCCCTGCCGCAATCCATCGCCTATGCGCTGATCGCCGGGCTGCCGGCCGAATACGGCCTCTACGCCGCCGTGGTGCCGGTGATCATCGCCTGCCTCTGGGGTTCGTCCTGGCACCTGATCGGCGGGCCGACGGCGGCGATCTCGGTGGTGCTGTTCGCCAGCGTCAGCCCCCTGGCGCTGCCGGGCAGCGGCGACTACATCGCCCTGGTGTTGTTGCTGACCTTCCTCGCCGGGCTGTTCCAGTGGCTGCTCGGCGCATTGCGCTTCGGCGCGCTGGCCAACTTCGTCTCGCAATCGGTGGTGATCGGCTTCACCTGCGGCGCGGCGCTGGTCATCGCCCTGGGGCAGATCCCCAACCTGCTCGGCCTGCCGAGCCTGGAAGGCCGCGCCACGGCGCTGCAAGGTGCACTGCAACTGGCGGGGCACGTGCGCGAGATGCACCTGCCTTCGGTGCTGGTGGCGCTGGCGACCCTGGTGGTGACGCTGCTGCTGCGGCGCTTCGCCCCGCGACTGCCGGCCCTGCTGCTGGGGCTGGTGGCGGGCAGCCTGCTGGTGCTGGCACTGCCCGGCAGCATGGCCGGCGTGCCGCTGGTGCCACCTTTCGAGGGCCGCCTGCCGCCGTTCACGGCCTTGCGCTTCGACCTCGACGACATCCTCCGCCTGCTGCCTTCGGCGGTGGCCTGCGGGCTGCTCGGCCTGGTCATGAGCCTGTCCATCGCCCGCGCCCTGGCCACCCAGTCGCAGCAGGTGCTGGACGCCAACCGGGAAACCCGCGGCCAGGGCCTGTCCAACCTGGTCGGGGCCTGGTTCTCCGGCTACCTCTCCAGCGGCTCCTTCACCCGCTCGGCGCTGAACCTGCAGGCCGGCGCCCGCTCGCCCCTGGCAGGGGTGTGCTCGGCGCTGTGGGTGGCGCTGTTCGCCCTGGTCGGCGCCGGCCTGATCGCGCACGTCCCGCTGCCGGCGATGGCGGCGAGCATCCTGCTGATCTGCTGGAACCTGATCGATGTGCCGGGCATGCGCCAGCTGTGGCGGGTGAGCCGGGCGGAGTTCGTGGTGATGGCGCTGACGGCCCTCGCCACCCTGGTGCTGGAGCTGCAGACGGCGATCTATGCGGGGGTACTGGCGTCGCTGTTCTTCTACCTCAAGCGCACCTCGCGGCCGCGCGTGCTGCAATCGGGTGACGCCGAGGAGGAGGTGCTGCGCATCGAGGGCTCGATCTTCTTCGGCGCCTGCCCCTACGTGCAGCGGCTGATCCAGCGCAGCCTGGGCAAGCGCCTGGTGCTGGACGCCCACCACATCAACTTCATCGACTTCGCCGGGGTGAGCCTGCTGCACAACGAGGCCCGTCGCCTGCACGGGCAGGGCCGCACCCTGGTGCTGCGCCACGCCCGGCCCCACGTGGAGCGCGAGCTGCGCAAGCTGGAAGACGAGCACAGCCGCCTGGTGATCGAGGGATAGGACGGGCGCGGCAGCATGGGTTTCGCTGCGCTCTAGCCATCCTGCGCCCGGGACGATCCACTCATCCCTGGGCGAGCAGCCGGCGCAGTTCGGCGAGGACCGGCGCCGTTTCCGGGCGCACGCCGCGCCAGAGCAGGAAGGCTTCGGCCGCCTGCTCCACCAGCATGCCCAGGCCATCGAGGGTGCGCGCGGCGCCCTGCTCCTGGGCCCAGCGGTTGAAGGCGGTGGCCTGCGCGCCGTACATCATGTCGTAGCAGGCCGTATGGCCGGCCTCGATCAGGCTTGGCGAGATGGGCGGCAGCTCGCCGGCGAGGCTGGCGGAAGTGCCGTTGACGATCAGGTCCACCGGCTCTTCCAGCCAGTCGAAACCACTGGCCAGCACCGGGCCCAGGTCGGCGAACTCACGGGCCAACTGCTCGGCCTTCTCCACCGTGCGGTTGGCGATCACCACCGCGGCCGGGCGCTGGGCCAGCAGGGGTTCGAGCACGCCGCGCACGGCACCACCGGCGCCGAGCAGGAGGATGCGCTGGCCGGCGAGCTTGAGCCCGGCATTGCGCATCAGGTCGCCCACCAGGCCGGCGCCGTCGGTGTTGTCGCCCAGCAGGCTGCCGTCCTCCAGGCGCTTGAGGGTGTTCACCGCGCCAGCGCGACGGGCGCGCTCGCTGAGGCTGTCGGCCATCTGGAAGGCCTGCTCCTTGAAGGGCACGGTGACGTTGCCGCCCAGGCCCTGCACGAAGAAGGCGCGGGCGAAACTGGTGAAGTCGTCCAGGGGCGCCAGCAAGGCCTCGTACTCCAGCGCCTGGCCGGTCTGCGCGGCGAACAGGCGGTGGATCAGCGGCGACTTGCTGTGGCCGATGGGGTTGCCGAAGACGGCGTAGCGATCCATCAGAGCCCCGCCTCCTCGAGCCAGTTACGGTCCTGGAGGAAGTATTCCGTCAGGCGCGCTTCCTCGCTGCCCGGCTCGGGCTTCCAGTCGTAGCCCCAGCGCACCTGGGGCGGCAGGGACATGAGGATGGATTCGGTGCGCCCGCCCGATTGCAGGCCGAACAGGGTGCCGCGGTCGAACACCAGGTTGAACTCCACGTAGCGACCGCGACGGAAGGCCTGGAACTCGCGCTGCTGCTCGGTGAAGGGGGTGTGGCGGCGCTTGCGCACGATGGGCAGGTAGGCCTGGATGTAGGCGTCGCCGATGGCACGCATGAAGGCGAAGCTGGTGTCGAAGTCCCACTGGTTCAGGTCGTCGAAGAACAGGCCGCCGATGCCGCGCGGTTCGTTGCGGTGCTTGAGGTGGAAGTAGCGGTCGCACCATTCCTTGTAGCGCGGGTAGACGTCCGCGCCGAAGGGGGCGCAGGCGTCGCGGGCGACCTGGTGCCAGAGCACGCAGTCTTCCTCATGGGCGTAGTAGGGGGTCAGGTCGAAGCCGCCGCCGAACCACCAGACCGGCTCCTCGCCTTCCTTCTCGGCGATGAAGAAACGCACGTTGGCGTGGGATGTGGGGATGTGCGGGTTCTCCGGGTGGATCACCAGGGACACGCCGAGGGCCTGGAAGCCGCGGCCGGCCAGCTCCGGGCGATGGGCGCTGGCCGAGGGCGGCAGGCTGCTGCCGAACACATGAGAGAAGTTGACCCCGCCCTTTTCGATCAGCTTGCCGTTCTCCAGCACGCGGGTGCGGCCGCCACCGCCGGCGGGGCGTTCCCAGGCGTCCTCGACGAAGCCGGCGCCGCCGTCCTCGGCTGCCAGTTCGGCACAGATACGGTCTTGCAGATCGAGCAGGTAGGCCTTCACGGCCTCAATGTGTTTACTCACGTCGAATGCACCTTGGATCGGCTTGCGCGCGCCGCAGGACGGGGCTTGCAGGGAAAAAAGAGGGCGCAAGCATACCACCGCGAAGGACTCGCGGTGGCTTGACGCCGATCAAGCGGGAGGCTTGGATTGAGGCTTTTCCCCGAGCAGGAGAGTCGACCATGGCCAGGCGTGTGCAGTTTTCCCAGTACGGCGGTCCCGAGGTGCTCGAACTGGTGGAGGCGCCGGTCGCCGAACCCGGCCCTGGCCAGGTGCGGGTGCGCAACCACGCCATCGGCCTCAACTTCATCGAGACCTATTTCCGCAGCGGGCTCTACCCGGCGGCGTCGCTGCCCTCCGGGCTGGGCAACGAGGGCGCGGGCGAGGTGGATGCCGTGGGCGCGGGTGTCGAGCACCTGAAGGTGGGCGACCGGGTCGGCTATGGCACCGGCCCCCTGGGCGCCTACGGCGAATACCACGTGCTGCCGGCGGCCAACCTGGTGAAGCTGCCCGACGCCATCGGCTACGAGCAGGCCGCCGCGGTGATGCTCAAGGGCCTGACGGTGCAGTACCTGCTGCGCCAGACCCACGCGCTGAAGGCCGGCGAGACGGTGCTGTTCCATGCCGCCGCCGGCGGTGTCGGCTCCATCGCCTGCCAATGGGCCAAGGCCATCGGCGCGCGCCTGATCGGGGTCGCCGGTTCCGCCGAGAAGGCCGAGCGTGCCAGGGCCCTGGGCGCCTGGGCATGCATCGACAGCAGCCGCGAGAACGTGGTGCAACGGGTGCTGGAGCTCACCGAGGGGCGCAAGTGCCCGGTGGTCTACGACTCGGTGGGCAAGGACACCTGGGAGACCTCGCTGGATTGCGTGGCCCCGCGCGGCCTGCTGGTGAGCTTCGGCAACGCCTCGGGGGCGGTCACCGGGGTCAACCTCGGGGTGCTGGCGCAGAAGGGGTCGATCTACGTGACCCGGCCCACCCTGGGCAGCTACGCCGACACGCCGGCGAACCTGCAGGCCATGGCCGACGAGCTGTTCGGGATGATCGCCAGCGGCGCACTGAAGGTGGAGATCGGCCAGCGCTATGCCCTGGCCGACATCGCCCGCGCCCACGCTGACCTGGCGGGCCGGCGCACCAGCGGTTCGAGCGTGCTGCTGCCCTGATCAGGAGGCGCGCACGACCCGCCCGGTGACCAGGTCGCGGATGGTGCTGGGGTTGCGGCGCCCACCGAGGGCGCCCACCAGCACGGCATCCAGCTCGCCGGGGAAGTACTGCTGCACGCGCAGGCGCGATACGGCGGAAGGCCGTCCGGCGGGGTTGGCGGAGGTGGAGACCAGCGGGCCGACCTCGGCGCACAGGCGGCACACCAGGGGGTGGTCGCTGACGCGCAGGGCGACGCTGTCGTGCTTGCCGGTGATCCACTCCGGCAGCAGGTTCTGGTGCGGCACCAGCCAGGTGTTGGGTCCGGGCCAGGAGGCGGCCAGCGTCTCCTTCCAGGCATCGGGCAGGCCATCGAGGAGGAAGTCGAACTGCTCGATGTCGTCGGCCACCAGGATCAGCCCCTTCTCCACGGGGCGCGCCTTGAGCGCCAGCAGGCGATAGACGGCCTCTTCGTTCCAGGGGTCGCAGCCGAGCCCCCAGACGGCCTCCGTCGGATAGGCGATCACACCGCCGCCCCGTACCACCCGCGCCACTTGCCGAACCTGCCAGTTGCTGACCATTGCCCACTCCCGGAAAAACGATGGCGCGAGTGTACAGGCCTCAACCGCGCCGATGAACCCAGAGCCCGGCGTCACGGGCGATGCAGCCATCGAGCTCCAGGTCGGTGAGCGCGGCCAGTACGCGGGGCAGCTCCCAGCCGCTGGCGGCAGCCAGGGCCTCGCTGCTGTAGGGCGCGGCGCGCAGCAGGTCGAGCAGCGGGTGGTCATGCAGCTGGGCACCCGGCTCGGCGGGATCGGGGGCGAGCGCCTGCCAGCCACGCAGGGCCTCGAGCACGTGGCCGACGGTTTCCACCAGCGTGGCGCCGTCGCGGATCAACTGGTGGCAGCCACGCGCCCCGGGATGATGGATGGAACCTGGGATGGCATAGACCTCGCGGCCCTGCTCGGCGGCCAGGCGCGCGGTGATCAGCGAGCCGCTGGCCGGGCTGGCCTCGACCACGAGAACGCCCACGGAGAGCCCGCTGATGATGCGGTTGCGGCGGGGAAAGTTGCTGGCCTGGGGCGCACAGTCCAGCGGCAGCTCGGAAACCAGCGCGCCACCGCCGGCGACTATCGCGTCGGCCAGGCCCTTGTGCCGGCTCGGGTAGATGCGCTCCAGGCCCGTGCCGAGCACGGCGACCGTGTGCCCGCCGGCATCCAGCGCGCCCTGGTGGGCGGCGCCGTCGATCCCGAGGGCGAGGCCGCTGGTGATGCAGAAGCCGCCGGCCGCGAGGCTGCGGGCGAAGGCATGGGCGCTGTCCAGCCCGGCCCGCGAGGCGCGACGGCTGCCGACCATCGCCAGTTGCGGACGCTCGAGCAACGTGGGGTCGCCGCGCACGAACAGCAGCGGCGGCGCGTCGGGCAGCTCGGCGAGCAGGGCGGGGTAGCGGGGGTCGTCCCACATCAGCAGGTGTTTGTCCGTCGCCTCCAGCCAGGCCAGTGACCGGGCGGCGCAAGTGCGCACCTCTTCACTGCGTCGAGGGCCGGCGCAGGTGTCGGGCAGGCGCAATGAACGCCAGGCGGCAGCCGGGGCGCTGAGGGCGGCGGAGGCACTGCCGAAGGCGTCGATCAGGATGCGGAAGCGGCGAGGCCCGAGTTCGGGGAGGCTGTGCAGACGGAGGCGGGCTTCGACTTCGGCCGGGGAGGGGGGCGGCATGGGGATCGTCCTTGACCAGCGCCGCGCAGGGCGGCAGGCCGCCCTGTATACAACAAGCCCCCGTAGGACGGGGGCTTGGTTTGCTTAGGGATTGTGCACCTTGTCCATCACCGCCAGCTGTCGGCTGGCCGCCAGGACCAGCCCGTAGCTGAGCTTGTCGTAGGTGCGGAACACCATCAGCAGGCCGGCGCGCTCGTCGGGGATCTTCACCGATTCGCCGGTGATGCGATCACGCACGGTCTCGCCGGTCTTGTAGACCGCCAGCACGTTGCCTTCTACCAGGCCGTCGCGCTTGCCCTTGTTGATGGTCACCACGTCGAACTGGCCGATCTGGTTCACGCCACGCGGCACATCGAGGATCAGGCCCTTGACGTCGGTGGTCGGCGAGCTGGGCATGAAGGTGGAGTTCACCGAGCGCTGTTCGGTCGGGAACAGGCGGTCGCCCAGGCGGACTTCCTGGGTCGAGCGGGTGAGGGTCATGGTCGCCACGTCGCCTTCCTGGGCGACCAGGTCACCGCCACCGATATCGTCGGCGTTGATGCCGAGGAATTCCTTGGTATCGGGATCGATGTAGGTCTTGCCCTGGCGGAAGATGCCGTAGGTGGGGTTCTGCTCGTCGAAGCTGCCGCGCGCATAGACGCGATCGCCCGCGCCGCTGACAACGCGCTCGGCGTTGCCGGCGACGATGTAGGGAGCGCCATTGAACTGCTCGGGCGTGTCGACGATGCGGTTGCTCAGCAGGAAGCTGTTGATGGCTTCCAGCGGGATGGTCGGAATGGCTTCGGCCATCGGCGTGCTGCGCACCTGGGGCGACAGCTTGATGGTGCCGCGGGAGGCGCCGCGATCGAGCATCAGGCGCGGCTGTCCGTCGACGTAGACGAGGCTCAGGGTGTCGCCCGGGTAGATCAGGTGCGGGTTCTCGATCTGCGGGTTGGCGTGCCAGATTTCCGGCCACTTCCAGGGTTCGCGCAGGAACTTGCCCGAGATATCCCAGAGGGTATCCCCGCGCACTACCGTGTAGTGCTCCGGGTGGCCATCCTTGAGTTCCACCGCAGCCTGTGCCAACCCACTGGCAGCAAGGAGCAGCAGGGCGAGTAGTGATTTCCTCATGCGGTGAATCCCTTTATTATGTGCGTTCACGCGAAACGGCCTGAAAGCCGCCCCAACCGGGCTTTGCAGGCGTTTTTCAATGCTGCTCATCATCTTAGCAGCGGATTTTGACTTTATTCTACAAGTGCATCACAAACGCATATGGCGATCCTGAACATCCTCGAATTTCCCGATCCACGCCTGCGTACCATCGCCAAACCGGTGGACGTGGTGGACGACGCTGTGCGCCAGTTGATCGACGACATGTTCGAAACCATGTACGACGCACCGGGCATCGGCCTCGCTGCCACCCAGGTCAACGTGCACAAGCGTGTGGTGGTGATGGACCTGTCCGAAGACAAGTCCGAGCCCATGGTCTTCATCAACCCCGAGTTCGAATCCCTGACCGACGAGATGGACCAGTACCAGGAAGGCTGCCTGTCGGTGCCGGGCTTCTACGAGAACGTCGACCGCCCGCAGAAGGTGCGAATCAAGGCCCTGGACCGCGACGGCAAGCCCTACGAACTGATCGCCGAGGGGCTGCTCGCGGTGTGCATCCAGCACGAATGCGACCACCTCAACGGCAAGCTGTTCGTCGATTACCTGTCGACGCTCAAGCGTGACCGGATCAAGAAGAAGCTGGAAAAGCAGCACCGCCAGCAGGCTTGATCGCCGAACCCCAAAGGCTTGCTCCGGCAAGCCTTTTTCTTTTTCAGAGTGACCAAGTGAGCCCCGCATGACCCAAGCCCTGCGCCTCGTCTTCGCCGGCACCCCGGAATTCGCCGCCGAGCACCTCAAGGCCCTGCTCGATACGCCGCACAGCATCGTCGCCGTCTACACCCAGCCGGATCGCCCGGCGGGCCGTGGCCAGAAGCTGATGCCGAGCCCGGTCAAGCAGCTCGCCCTGCAGCACGGCATTCCCGTCCTGCAGCCGCCGACCCTGCGCGATGCCGACGCCCAGGCCGAGCTCAAGGCCCTCGGTGCCGACCTGATGGTGGTGGTCGCCTACGGCCTGATCCTGCCGCAGGTGGTGCTCGACACCCCGCGCCTCGGCTGCATCAACAGCCATGCCTCCCTGCTGCCGCGCTGGCGGGGCGCCGCGCCGATCCAGCGCGCGGTGCAGGCCGGCGATGCCGAGAGCGGCGTGACCGTGATGCAGATGGAAGCGGGCCTGGACACCGGGCCGATGCTGCTCAAGGTGGTCACCCCGATCACCGCCGAAGACACCGGCGGCACCCTCCACGACCGTCTCGCCAGCCTTGGCCCGCAGGCCGTGGTGCAGGCCATCGCCCAGCTCGCCGCCGGCACCCTGGTGGGCGAAGTGCAGGACGATGCCCTGGCCACCTACGCGCACAAGCTGAACAAGGACGAGGCGCGCCTCGACTGGAGCCGCCCCGCCGATGAGCTGGAGCGCCTGGTTCGCGCCTTCAACCCCTGGCCGATCTGCCACAGCACCCTCGGCGGCGAGCCGCTGAAGGTACTCGCCGCGCAGCTCGCCGACGGCAGCGGCCAGCCCGGGCAGATTCTCGCTGCCAGCAAGGACGGCCTGACCGTGGCCTGTGGCAGCGGCGCCCTGCGCCTGACCCGCCTGCAACTGCCGGGCGGCAAGCCGCTGGCCTTCGCCGACCTGTTCAACAGCCGCCGCGAGCAGTTCGCCGCCGGCCAGGTGCTCGGCGCATGAACCCACGTCTCGCCGCGGCCCGCGCGCTGACCGCCGTCCTCTCCGGCAAGGCCTCGCTGGGCGGCAGCCTGCCCGCGCAGCTGGACAAGGTCGACCCGCGCGATCGCGGCCTCGCCCAGGACCTGGCCTTCGGCGCCGCACGCTGGCAGCCCCGCCTCTCGGCCCTGGCCGAGCGCCTGCTGCAAAAGCCCTTCAAGGCCGCCGACAAGGACGTGGAAGCACTGCTGCTGGTCGGCCTCTACCAGCTGTTCTACAGCCGCATCCCTGCCCATGCCGCCATCGGTGAAACCGTGGGTGCCGCCGAGAAGCTGAAGAAGCCCTGGGCCAAGGGTCTGCTCAACGCCGTTCTGCGCAATGCGCAACGCGATGGCGAGGCGATCTTCGCCGAGCTGGAGCGCGACCCGATGGTGCGCACCGCCCACCCGCGCTGGCTGCAGAAGGCACTCAAGGCCGCCTGGCCCGAGCATTGGGAAGCCATCTGCGCCGCCAACAACGCCCATCCGCCGCTGATCCTGCGGGTCAACCGCCGCCATGACGAGCGCGATGCCTACCTCGCCGAGCTGCGCGCTGCGGGCATCGAAGCCGAGCCCTGCGAATTCAGCCGCGACGGCATCCGCCTGATCGAAGCGCGTGACGTGAAGACCCTGCCCGGCTTCGCCGAAGGCCGCGTCAGCGTGCAGGACGAAGCCGCGCAACTGGCCGCCGACCTGCTCGAACTCGCCCCCGGCCAGCGCGTGCTCGACGCCTGCTGCGCCCCCGGCGGCAAGACCTGCCACCTGCTGGAAGCCGAACCCGGCCTGGCCGGCGTGGTGGCCGTCGACCTGGAGGAAAGCCGCCTGGCACGGGTGCGCGAGAACCTCCAGCGCCTCGGCCTGCACGCCACGCTGATCGCCGCCGATGGCCGCGACACCGGCGCCTGGTGGGACGGCAAGCCGTTCCAGCGCATCCTCCTCGACGCACCCTGCTCGGCCACCGGCGTGATCCGCCGCCATCCGGACATCAAGCTGACCCGCCAGGCCGAGGACATACCCGCCCTGGCGCAGCTGCAGGGCGAGCTGCTCGATGCCCTCTGGCCGACCCTGGAGGTCGGCGGCATTCTCGTCTACGCCACCTGCTCCACGCTGCCGATGGAGAACAGCGAGAACATCGCCGCCTTCCTCGAGCGCACCCCTGGCGCGCGCGAACTGGACATCGCCGGCACCTTCGGCCTCAAGCAGCCCCACGGGCGCCAGTTGCTGGCCCGGGAAGACGGCCACGACGGCTTCTACTATGCCAAGCTGATAAAAATCGCCGCCTCACCACGCGGCTAACGGAGCGATCAGTGAAGATCATCATCCTCGGTGCGGGACAGGTCGGCGGCACGCTCGCCGAACACCTCTCCGGCGAAGCCAACGACATTACGGTGGTGGACACCGACGGCGACCGCCTGCGCGACCTGGGCGACCGCCTCGACATCCGCACCGTACAGGGGCGGGGTTCCTTCCCCACCGTGCTGCGCCAGGCCGGCGCCGACGACGCCGACATGCTGGTGGCGGTGACCAACAGCGACGAGGTGAACATGGTGGCCTGCCAGGTCGCCTACACCCTGTTCCATACGCCGACCAAGATCGCCCGCGTGCGCGAGGCGGCCTACCTGACCCGCGCCGGGCTGTTCGACAACGAGGCCATCCCGGTCGACGTGCTGATCAGTCCCGAGCAGGTGGTCACCAACTACATCAAGCGCCTGATCGAGTACCCCGGCGCACTGCAGGTGATCGACTTCGCCGAGGGCAAGGCCCAACTGGTGGGCGTCAAGGCCTACTACGGCGGCCCGCTGGTGGGGCAGGAGCTGCGCCAGTTGCGCCAGCACATGCCCAACGTCGACACCCGCGTCGCCGCGATCTTCCGTCGCAACCGCCCGATCACGCCCCAGGGCGACACGGTGATCGAGGCCGACGACGAGGTGTTCTTCATCGCCGCCAAGGCGCACATCCGTGCGGTGATGAGCGAGATGCGCCGCCTGGAGGACAGCTACAAGCGCGTGGTCATCGCCGGGGGCGGCCACATCGGCGAGCGCCTGGCGGAGGCCATCGAGAGCCGCTACCAGGTGAAGATCATCGAGATGAACCCGGCCCGCTGCCGCTACCTCTCCGACACCCTCGACAGCACCGTGGTGCTTCAGGGCAGCGCCTCGGACCGCGACCTGCTGGTGGAGGAGAACATCAACGAGGCCGACATCTTCCTGGCGCTGACCAACGACGACGAGGCCAACATCATGTCCTCGCTGCTGGCCAAGCGCCTGGGCGCACGCAAGGTGATGACCATCATCAACAACCCCGCCTACGTTGACCTGGTGCAGGGCGGCGACATCGACATCGCCATCAGCCCGCAGCTGGCCACCATCGGCACCCTGCTGACCCACGTGCGCCGCGGCGATATCGTCAGCGTGCACTCCCTGCGCCGCGGGGCGGCCGAAGCCATCGAAGCCATCGCCCATGGCGACGCCAAGTCGAGCAAGGTGGTGGGCCGCATGATCGAGGACATCGCCTTGCCGCCGGGCACCACCATCGGCGCCATCATCCGCAACGACGAGGTGCTGATCGCCCACGACGATACGGTGATCGAGTCCGGCGACCATGTGATCCTGTTCCTCGTCGACAAGAAATACATCCGCGACGCCGAGCGTCTGTTCCAGGTGGGCCTCACCTTCTTCTGAGGCCTGCCCGCCGGATCGCCGCCAACAAGGAGAGCGCCATGCTCGAAGGACTGGAGAAGATGCTCGCCAAGGGCACCGACAACCCGCTGCTGCGCTTCGGCCTGGGCAAGGGCTACCTCGACCAGGGCGACGCCACCCGCGCAGCCGCGCACCTGGCCCGCTGCGTGGAGCAGGACCCGACGTATTCCGCCGCCTGGAAGCTCCTGGGCAAGGCATTGCAGGCCAGTGGTGACGACTCGGCCGCCCGCGATGCCTGGGAGCGCGGCCTGGACGCCGCCCGGACCCATGGCGACAAGCAGGCCGAGAAGGAGATGTCGGTGTTTCTCAAGCGCCTGGACCGCCAGGCGCCAGCCCGTTGAGCGCCCTCAAGCGGATGCATCGTCCCTTCGCCCTCGCCCTGGCGCTGACCCTGCCGCCGGGTGCACAGGCCGCCGACCCCAAAGGCCCGTTCACGGTTCTCGAAGCCTCGCGTCCGCTGTTCGAAGGGGTCAGCAATTCCGACATGGCGACGGCCGATGCCTGCAGGCAGTGGTCACTGTCGCCGAAACAGGTCGAGCGCTTCTTCCAACTGGGCGAGCTGCTCGACGGCGTGGTGCTGCACCACCAGTTCTACTGGCTGCCGTGCAGCATCGAGGGGCGCCTGCACGATGGGGCAGGGCAGGTGTGGAGCTTCCGCATCAACGGCGCCGCCACAGCCACCACCTGGCGTGGCGACGGACCGACGCGGGAAGAGTATCGCTGGGGTTGCCGCCGCAAGGGCTGTGAAGACCTGGTGCTGATGGCGGCGGAAGCGGACTAGCGCTCGAGGAAGCGCAACCCGACGCCTTCGCCGTCGGCACGCATGATCTCCATCTGCAACACCGGCGCCTCGAAGGGCAGGTCCTGCACCTGGCCGGTGACCACGGTGCCAAGCGGCAGCGCGACGAGATCGGGATGACGCACATAGACGCCGCCGTCGGACAGGTCGCGGGTCTGAGCGAGCAGCTCGCCGAAGCTCTCGTGACTGATCTTGATGCGGCACTTCATCGGAGTGCGCGGGTACTGGCGCTGGTTCGACATCGTCTGCTAGCCATCCTCAGCCGTGGTGTGCCGTTAATAGCCTAAAACCGGGGCGCCGCACAGAGGTGACGGAAAAAAGGCGCCATAAGGCGCCTCAATACCAGCGTTGCTCGCCCTCGGGGCGCTTCTTGAAACGCTTCATGCTCCACATGTACTGGGTCGGGTAGGCACGCACGTAGCGCTCCACCACGCCACTCATGGCCGCGACCGACGTCTCGACGTCCTCGCTGTACATCGCCTCGGGCGCCGCTTCGAGTATGACCTTGAAGCCGGAACCGTCGGGCAGGCGCAGCGCATGCAGGAACACGCCACGGGCCTTGCCGCCGGCGAGCATGCCGTGGACGAACTTGCTGGTCAGCGCGGTGGTGCCGAGGAAGGGCACGAAAAGGCCGCTGGAGAGGCTCGGCTCCGGATCGGCCGGAATGCCCACGGCCCCCCCCCGGCGCACTTCCTTGATGACGCTGAGGATGCCTTCGCGGGTGGAGGGGGCCACGCGGTTGCCCAGTTGTACGCGCTGCTTGCGCAGCAGCTCGTCCACCGCCTTCAGCTTCGGCGGGCGATAGAAGATGATCGGTTTGCACTGGTCGCAGTAGAAGTGATTGAGCACTTCCCAGTTGCCCAGGTGGCTGGTGATGCCCACCACGCCCTTGCCGCTGGCCAGGGCCTCCTGCAGCACGTCCAGGCCCTCCACCTCGCGTACCAGGCCGATGGACTTCTGCGCGGGCCAGATCCAGGCGCAGGCGCTTTCGGTCAGGGTGCGGCCGATGTCCATGAGGCTGAGGCGGGTGCGCTCGTCCAGCTCCGCGGCGCTCAGCTCCGGGAAGCACTTGGACAGGTTGATGCGCACCACCTCGCGCGAGCGGTTGGGCAGGCGCCACATCAGCCAGCCGATGGCGGCCCCCAGGCGCTGGACCACGCCCCAGGGCAGCAGAGCGAAGAGCCGCAGAAACCCCACGACCAGCGCGCCTTTGAACTTCTCCACGGGCAACTCCAGGAATCGACGAGGCGCGTATTCTAACCAGCCGCGCGCCAGCGTCGATGACCAATTGGTCCCGATCGAGACTTCAGCCTTTCAGCGCCTGGTAGCGATCGCAGTCGGTGGTGTGGTCCATGACCATCCCGGTGGCCTGCATGAAGGCGTAGCAGATGGTCGGCCCGACGAAGGTGAAGCCGGCCTTCTTCAGCGCCTTGCTCATGGCCTCCGCCTCGGGCGTCACTGCCGGCACCTCGCCACGCCCGCTGAAATGGTTGATGCGCGGCGTGCCGCCGACGAAGGACCAGAGCAGCGCCACCGGGTCCTCCAGGCGCAGCCAGGCCTGGGCGTTCTGCCGCGCGGCCCTGAGCTTGGCCAGGTTGCGGATGATGCCGGGGTCCTGCATGCGCTCCTCGATCTCCTCGTCGCTCATGCGGGCCAGGCGCGCCGCATCGAAGCCGAACATCACCTGGCGGTAGCGCTCGCGCTTCCTCAGCACGGTGATCCACGACAGCCCGGCCTGGAAGCCCTCCAGCAGCAGCATCTCGAAGAGCCACTGCGGATCGCGCTGGGGCACGCCCCATTCGGTGTCGTGGTAGTCGATGTAGAGCGGGTCGTCGTTGCACCAGAAGCAGCGGGGCATGGCATTCCTTCCTGGAACGGGAAAAGCCGCACTATACGCACCAGGCTGTATAAAAAACCAGTAATGGAAGTGCCTGGGCGCGAGCCGGGGGAGGGAGGCCGATCCTCCTCTGGATCAGTCAGCGAAACGCCTGTGGCTGCTGGGTCCGGCGGGATTCGATCGGGTATACTCCTCGGCTTTGTCGCAGCCTCAGCACAGGTAAATTTCGTGAGCCAGACTATGCCTGCCGTGCGCACCTTCCAAGACCTGATCCTCGCCCTGCAGCAGTACTGGGCGGAGCAGGGTTGCGTGGTGCTGCAGCCCTACGATATGGAAGTTGGCGCCGGCACCTTCCACACCGCCACCTTCCTCCGTGCCATCGGCCCGGAGACCTGGAACGCCGCTTACGTGCAGCCCTCCCGTCGTCCCACCGACGGCCGCTATGGCGAGAACCCCAACCGCCTGCAGCACTACTACCAGTTCCAGGTGGTCCTCAAGCCCAACCCGGAGAACTTCCAGGAGCTGTACCTGGGCTCGCTCAAGCGCATCGGCATCGATCCGCTGGTTCACGACATCCGCTTCGTCGAGGACAACTGGGAATCCCCAACGCTCGGCGCCTGGGGCCTGGGCTGGGAAATCTGGCTGAACGGCATGGAAGTGACTCAGTTCACCTACTTCCAGCAGGTCGGCGGCATCGAGTGCTACCCGGTGACCGGCGAGATCACCTACGGCCTGGAGCGCCTGGCCATGTACCTGCAGGGCGTGGACTCGGTCTACGACCTGATCTGGACCGACGGCCCGTTCGGCACCGTCACCTATGGCGATGTGTTCCACCAGAACGAGGTGGAGCAGTCGACCTTCAACTTCGAGCACGCCAACGTGCCGAAGCTGTTCGAGCTCTTCGACTTCTACGAGAGCGAGGCCAACCGCCTGATCGAGCTGCAGCTGCCGCTGCCGACCTACGAGATGGTCCTCAAGGCCTCCCACACCTTCAACCTGCTGGATGCCCGCCGCGCCATCTCGGTGACCGAGCGCCAGCGCTACATCCTGCGCGTACGCACCCTGGCCCGCGCCGTGGCGCAAAGCTACCTGCAGGCGCGTGCGCGCCTGGGCTTCCCCATGGCCACCCCCGAACTGCGTGACGAAGTACTGGCCAAGCTGGAGGCGGCAGAATGAGTGCACAAGATTTCCTCGTCGAACTGGGCACCGAAGAGCTGCCGCCCAAGGCCCTCAAGGCCCTCGGTGACGCCTTCCTCGCCGGCATCCTCGGCGGCCTCAAGAACGCCGGCCTGAGCCACGGCGCCGCGCGCGTCTACGCCGCTCCGCGCCGCCTGGCGGTGCAGATCGAGCAACTGGCCACCCAGCAGCCCGACCGCAGCGTCAACCTCGACGGCCCGCCGCTGCAGGCCGCCTTCGACGCCGCCGGCAACCCGACCCAGGCCGCCCTCGGTTTCGCCAAGAAGTGCGGCGTCGATCTCGAGCAGATCGACAAGAGCGGCCCCAAGCTGAAGTTCAGCCAGACCATCGCCGGCCAACCTGCGGCCGGCCTGCTGGCGGGCATCATCGAGGCCTCCCTGGCCGCCCTGCCGATCCCCAAGCGCATGCGCTGGGCGGCACGCCGCGAGGAGTTCGTGCGCCCCACCCAGTGGCTGGTGGTGCTGTTCGGCGATGACGTGGTCGAGTGCGAGATCCTCGCCCAGAAGGCGGGCCGCGAGTCCCGTGGTCATCGCTTCCATCATCCCGACCAGGTGCGCATCGGCAGCCCCGCCAGCTACCTGGACGACCTGCGCGCCGCCCACGTGCTGGCCGACTTCGCCGAGCGTCGCGAAATCATCGCCCGCCGCGTCGCCGAGCTGGCCGCCGAGCAGAAGGGCAGCGCCGTGGTGCCCGCCGACCTGCTGGACGAGGTCACCGCGCTGGTCGAGTGGCCGGTACCGCTGGTGTGCTCCTTCGAGGATCGCTTCCTCGAGGTGCCCCAGGAAGCGCTGATCACCACCATGCAGGACAACCAGAAGTACTTCTGCCTGCTGGATGCCAACGGCAAGCTGCTACCGCGCTTCATCACAGTGGCCAACGTCGAGAGCAAGGACCCGGCACAGATCATCTCGGGCAACGAGAAGGTCGTGCGCCCACGCCTGACCGACGCCGAGTTCTTCTTCAAGCAGGACAAGAAGCAGAAGCTCGAGACCTTCAACGAGCGCCTGAAGAACGTGGTGTTCCAGGCCCAGCTCGGCACCGTGTTCGAGAAGGCCGAGCGTGTTTCCGCGCTGGCCGCCTACGTCGCCGAACAGGTCGGCGCCGACCCGGTCAAGGCGGCCCGTGCCGGCATCCTCGCCAAGTGCGACCTGGCCACCGAGATGGTCGGCGAGTTCCCCGAGATGCAGGGCATCGCGGGCTACTACTACGCGAAGAACGACGGTGAGGCCGACGACGTCGCCCAGGCGCTGAACGAGCAGTACATGCCGCGCGGTGCCGGCGCCGAGCTGCCGCAGACCCTGACCGGGGCCGCCCTGGCCGTGGCCGACAAGCTGGATACCCTGGTGGGCATCTTCGGCATCGGCATGCTGCCCACCGGCAGCAAGGACCCCTTCGCCCTGCGTCGTCAGGCCCTGGGGGTGCTGCGCATCCTCATCGAGAAGCAGCTCGACCTGGACCTCGCCGGTGCCGTGGACGTCGCCATCGCCCAGTACGGTGCCAAGGTGAAGGCCGAAGGCCTGTCCGCCCAGGTGCAGGACTTCATCTTCGACCGCCTGCGCGCACGCTATGAAGACGAAGGCGTGGATGTCGCCGTGTACCTTTCGGTGCGCGCGCTGCAACCCACTTCGGCCCTGGACTTTGACCAGCGCGTACAGGCCGTGCAGGCCTTCCGCAAGCTGCCGGAAGCCGCCAGCCTGGCCGCCGCCAACAAGCGCGTGTCCAACCTGCTGGGCAAGGCCGAAGGCGCGGTGCCGGAGAGCGTCGATGCTTCCCTGCTCCAGGAAGCCACCGAGAAGGCCCTGGCCGAGGCCGTGGCGGCCGCCGAGCGCGCCGTGCAGCCCATGGCGGCAGCTCGCTGCTACAGCGAAGCCCTGGCCCACCTGGCGAGCCTGCGCGAACCGGTAGACGCCTTCTTCGAGGCGGTGCTGGTCAACGCCGAAGACGCCGCCGTCCGCGCCAACCGCTACGCCCTGCTGGCGAAGCTGCGCGGGCTGTTCCTCGGCGTCGCCGATATTTCGGTATTGGGGTAAGAGAGCCTGAAGCTGGAAGCCTGAAGCGGCAATGGTTTCGCTTCCAGCTTCCGGCTTCTAGCTTCAAGCTGAAGTCATGAAATTACTCATCCTCGACCGCGACGGTGTCATCAACCAGGACTCCGACGCGTACATCAAGTCGGTCGACGAATGGATCCCCATCCCGGGCTCCATCGAGGCCATCGCGCGCCTGTCACGTGCAGGCTGGACCGTGGCCGTGGCCACCAACCAGTCGGGCATCGCCCGCGGCTATTACCCCCTGGCAACCCTCGATGCCATGCACGCACGCCTGCGCGAGCTGGTGGCGGAGCAGGGCGGGGAAGTGGGGCTGATCGTGCATTGCCCCCACGGCCCGGACGATGGGTGCGATTGCCGCAAGCCGAAGCCCGGCATGCTGCACCAGATCGCCGCGCACTATGGCGTACCTCTGGTCGGCGTGTGGTTCGTCGGCGACAGCAGTGGTGACCTGGAAGCCGCTCGGGCCGTCGATTGTCAGCCCGTACTGGTTAGGACCGGCAAGGGCGAAATCACTCTGGCGAAGGGTTTGCCGGGCGATACCCTGTTATTCGACGATCTGGCGGCGATAGCCGCGCACCTTCTCAACTAAGGCCAAGGACACCATGACGACAGTGCAGGCAATCAGAACCTTTTTCTTCTACCTGCTGCTGTCGTCCAGCGCCTTCGTCTGGGGAACGCTGAGCTTCTTCGTCGCCCCCTTCCTGCCGTTCCGGGCCCGCTACCGCTTCGTCGTCTGGCGCTGGTGTCGCTTCGCGACCTGGCTGGCCCGGGTGGTCGCCGGCGTGCGCTATGAGGTGCATGGGCTTGAGAACGTGCCCGCCGAGCCCTGTGTGATCCTGGCCAAGCACCAGAGCACCTGGGAGACCTTCTTCCTCTCCGGCTTCTTCGAGCCACTGAGCCAGGTGGTCAAGCGCGAGCTGCTGTTCGTGCCCTTCTTCGGCTGGGCCATGGCGCTGCTCAAGCCGATCGCCATCGATCGCAACAATCCCAAGGCCGCGCTCAAGCAGCTGGCCAAGCAAGGCGACGAACGCCTGAAGCAGGGTGCCTGGGTGCTGGTCTTCCCGGAGGGGACCCGCGTCCCGGTCGGGCAGATGGGCAAGTTCTCCCGTGGCGGCACGGCGCTGGCGGTGAATGCCGGCATGCCGGTACTGCCCATCGCCCACAACGCCGGCAGCTTCTGGCCCAAGGAAGGCTGGGCGAAGTACCCCGGCACCATCCAGGTCGTCATCGGCCCCCTGATGTTCGCCGAAGGCACCGGGCCCCGCGCCATCGCCGAGCTCAACGACCGCGCCCACGCCTGGGTGGAACAGACTCAGCGCGAGCTCGAGGGCCAGCAGCAGCCCTTGGACGAGCCGGTTTCCAGCCAGGCCTGAATTTGTGGATAAGCTGTGGATTAAATACCGGCTTTGTGCCATTTGAATCGCTGAGAGCCTTGATCGACGGGGCTTTCAGCAGCCGGGGAAAATATCGGAAAAAAGTGCATAAGCGTCTTTCCGATCGCTCTAACCCTTGAGGTATTTCGAGTCCAGGGCGTTGTAGCAGCGAATGATCCTGTCCCTCCCCGCCGTCGGGAATTGCTTCTCCGTCTGGGCTACCAGCACCGCCGCTTTCACCCTTCCCGAGCGCACCAATCGCTGCATGTAGGCAGCTATCTCCTCGTCGCTGGGTACTGCCTGCCGATCTGAATCGCTCATCGCGTCTTCCTTCTTCCGATCCAATAAAAAGCCCCGGCATGCCGGGGCTTCTTCTTCGAGCAATTCCAGACCCGGACTCAGACGTCGAGGTTGGACACTGCCAGGGCATTGCTTTCGATGAAGTCGCGACGGGGCTCGACCGCATCACCCATCAGGGTGTTGAAGATCTGGTCGGCGCCGATGGCGTCCTCGATGGTGACCTTGAGCATGCGACGCACGTTCGGGTCCATCGTGGTTTCCCAAAGCTGCTCCGGGTTCATCTCGCCCAGCCCCTTGTATCGCTGGATGGTGTGACGCTTGGTGCTCTCCGTCATCAGCCAGCCCAGGGCTTCCTTGAAGCTGGAGATGGCCTTGCGGCGCTCACCACGCTGCACGAACGCATCCTCTTCCAGCAGGTTGTTCAGCTGGTCGCCCAGAGCGGTCACTAGCTTGTAGTCATTGCTGGCGAAGAAGTCGCGGTTGAAGGTGATGTAGTGGGACAGGCCGTGTGCAACCTGCTCCACTTCCGGCAGCCACAGGTGGCGCTCGCGGTCTTCACGCAGGCTGGCGGAATAGGTGAGGCCCGACTTCTCGGAGGCCCTCAGGCGCTCCTGGAAGGCTTCCAGCCAGGTCTGCATGGCAGCCTGGTCAGCCAGCTGCTCCGGGCTCACGCGGGGCAGGTAGATCATGTGCTCGGTGAGTTCCTGCGGATACAGGCGCGACAGGCGCTTGAGGGTGCGCATCACCACGCGGTACTCGTTGACCAGACGCTCCAGGGCCTCACCGGCGAGGCCAGGGGCGCTCTCGTTGACATGCACACTGGCGTCTTCCAGCGCCGACTGGGTCATGTACTCGTCCATGGCCTCGTCGTCCTTGATGTACTGCTCCTGCTTGCCGCGCTTGACCTTGTAGAGCGGCGGCTGGGCGATGTAGATGTAGCCACGCTCGATCAGCTCGGGCATCTGACGGAAGAAGAAGGTCAGCAGCAGGGTACGGATGTGCGAACCGTCGACGTCGGCGTCGGTCATGATGATGATGTTGTGATAGCGCAGTTTCTCGATGTTGTATTCCTCACGCCCGATACCGCAACCAAGCGCGGTGATCAGGGTGCCGACTTCCTGCGAGGACAGCATCTTGTCGAAACGGGCTTTCTCGACGTTGAGGATCTTGCCCTTGAGCGGCAGGATCGCCTGGGTCCTGCGGTTACGGCCCTGCTTGGCGGAGCCGCCCGCGGAGTCACCCTCCACTATGTAGAGTTCGGAGAGGGCAGGGTCCTTCTCCTGGCAGTCCGCCAACTTGCCGGGCAAGCCTGCGATGTCCAGAGCGCCTTTGCGGCGGGTCATCTCACGGGCCTTGCGCGCGGCTTCACGGGCGCGGGCAGCATCGATCATCTTGCCGACCACAGCCTTGGCTTCGTTGGGATTTTCCAGCAGGAAGTCGGCGAAATACTTGCCCATTTCCTGTTCCACCGCAGTTTTGACTTCGCTGGAAACCAGCTTGTCCTTGGTCTGGGAGCTGAATTTCGGGTCCGGAACCTTGACCGAGATGATGGCGGTGAGGCCTTCGCGAGCGTCGTCACCGGTGGTGGCGATCTTGAACTTCTTCGCCAGCCCTTCCTGCTCGATGTAGTTGTTCAGGTTGCGGGTCAGCGCCGAGCGGAAGCCGGCAAGGTGGGTACCGCCGTCGCGCTGAGGAATGTTGTTGGTGAAGCAGAGAATGTGCTCGTTGAAGCTGTCGTTCCACTGCAGGGCCACTTCGACGCCCACGCCGTCTTCTTCGCGCTGCATGTTGAAGTGGAAGATCTGATTCACCACGGTCTTGTTGGTGTTCAGGTACTCGACGAATGCCTTCAGGCCGCCCTCGTACTTGAACAGCTCTTCCTTGCCGGAGCGCTCATCACGCAAGACGATTCCGACGCCCGAGTTGAGGAAAGACAGCTCACGCAGGCGTTTCGCCAGGATGTCCCAGCTGAAATGGATGTTGTTGAAGGTCTGGCTGGAGGCCTTGAAGTGAACTTCCGTCCCCGTACCGTCGGTCTCGCCCACCGGGCGCAGCGGAAACTGCGGGACGCCATGGTGGTAGATCTGCTCCCAGACCTGGCCAGCGCGGCGAATGGTCAGGCGCAGCTCTTCGGAGAGCGCGTTCACCACCGAAACACCGACACCGTGCAAGCCGCCGGACACCTTGTAGGTGTTGTCGTCGAACTTACCGCCGGCATGGAGCACGGTCATGATGACTTCGGCCGCCGAGACGCCTTCTTCCTTGTGGATATCCACAGGAATTCCGCGGCCATTGTCTCGGACGGTGATGGATTCGTCGGTATGGATGGTGATGCTGATCTCGGAGCAGTAGCCCGCCAGCGCTTCGTCGATGGAGTTATCGACGACCTCGAACACCATGTGGTGCAGACCGGTACCATCATCGGTATCGCCGATGTACATACCGGGGCGCTTGCGTACGGCGTCCAGTCCCTTCAGCACCTTGATGCTGGAAGAGTCGTACGTGTTGTTCTCGCTCATGCTTCACTCCGATGATCAAAGGTCTGGGTGATACCACCATGTTCCACGTGGAACATGGCTACCGGCGTATCCGTTCGCCAGCCGTCCCTCATTAGTTCTCGATCGACACAGGTGATGAACACCTGGCAATCCAAATCGTCCAGCAATCGACACAACGCGCGTCGATGCTGCTCATCCAGTTCAGACGGAAGATCGTCGACCAGATAGATACATTGGCCGTGCTTCGCCTGGTTCAACAGATGACCTTGTGCGATTCGTAACGCACAGACCACCAGCTTCTGCTGACCACGCGAGAGGATGTCGGCCGCATTGTGCGCTCCAAGGCGCAGTCGCAAGTCGGCTCGTTGAGGGCCAGCCTGGGTATGACCCATCTGCTGGTCCCGGAGGAGGGAAGACGCGAGTACTTCTGCGAGCTCTCGATCCTTGTCCCAGCCGCGGTAGTAACTCAGGCTGAGAGTGTCGAGCTCGACCAACTCACCCAGAGTGCGTTCGAAAACCGGCTTTAGCGCCTGTATGTAGGCCCTTCGATAGCCATCGATTTCATCGCTGGCCAAGCACAGTTCCCGGTCCCAAGCCGCTTGCGAAACGGCGTCAAGTGTACCATGCCGGAGCCACGAGTTCCGCTGTCTCAGGGCCTTCTGCAGGCGTTGCCAGGCTGGGAGAAAACGAGGTTCCACGTGGAACACTCCCCAATCGAGGAACTGCCTCCTGATCTTCGGGGCGCCTTCCAGCAAGCGGAAACTATCCGGATTGATCACTTGCAACGGCAAGGTTTCGGCGAGTTGCGCGGCGCTCTTGGCGTTCTGCCCGTCGATCCGGATCTGGAACTCACCCTGGCGATCTCGGGATATACCCAGGCTACTGGTCCGCCCTTCAAGCAATTCGACCTGGCCAAAAACGGTGCAGGCCGGTTGCTCGTACTGGATGACCGGCTGCAGCTTGGCGCTGCGGAAGGAGCGGGCGAGACCGAGGAGATAGATCGCTTCGAGCAGGCTGGTTTTACCGCTGCCGTTTGCGCCGTGAATGATGTTGATGCGAGGGGAGGGGGAGAGTGTCACCGGGTGCAGATTTCGCACCGCGGTGACAGTGACGCGGCTAAGGGACATCGAGTGGTTACAGGCGCATCGGCATGACGACGTAAGCGGAGTCGTCGTTACCCGCCTCCTGGAGCAGGGCACTGCTGTTGGAGTCGGAGAGGATCAGACGCACCTGGTCAGTGGTCATCACGCCCAGCACGTCCAGCAGGTAGCTGACGTTGAACCCGATTTCCAGGTTGCTGCCGTTGTACTCGACGGCCACTTCTTCCTCGGCCTCTTCCTGCTCCGGGTTGTTGGCCTGGATCTTCAGCAGGCTGGACGCAAGCTGCAGACGAATACCCCGGTACTTCTCGTTGGAAAGAATCGCAGTGCGGCTGAACGCTTCGCGCAGTGCCTGGCGATCGCCGACCACCAGCTTGTCGCCACCACGGGGCAGCACGCGCTCGTAGTCGGGGAACTTGCCGTCCACCAGCTTGGAAGTGAAGGTGAACTCGCCGGTGGTAGCGCGGATGTGGTGCTGGCCGAGGACGATGCGTACCTCACCGTCCTGCTCGGTGAGCAGACGGGCCAGTTCGAGAATGCCCTTGCGCGGCACGATGACCTGGTGACGGTCGGCCTGCTCGATGCCGGATTCCATGGAGCACATGGCCAGGCGGTGTCCATCGGTGGCGACGGCGCGCAGAAGGTTGGCGCTGACTTCCAGCAGCATGCCGTTCAGGTAGTAGCGGACGTCCTGCTGGGCCATGGCGAAACTGGTGCGCTCGATGAGGCGGCGCAGCTTGCTCTGTACCAGGCTGAAGGTGAGGGAACCCGGGCCTTCCTCGACCGTGGGGAAGTCATTGGCCGGCAGGGTGGACAGGGTGAACTTGCTGCGCCCGGCCTTGATCAGCAGCTTCTGCTCGTCGACGCGGATGTCGATGAGCGCGTCGCTCGGCAGGCTCTTGCAAATGTCCATCAGCTTGCGTGCCGGTACGGTGATCTCGCCAGGCTCGGCGCTCTCTTCCAGGGTCACACGGCCAACCAGTTCGACTTCGAGGTCGGTACCGGTCAGCGACAGCTGTTGGCCTTCGACCACCAGCAGGACGTTGGATAGAACCGGCAAGGTCTGGCGGCGCTCGACGACGCCGGCGACCAGTTGCAGGGGTTTCAACAGGGCTTCGCGTTGAATGGTGAAATGCATGGTCTAGTCCCTTGCCTCAATGGGCTGCGCTTGAGCTATCAAGTGGTGAGCGTACGCAGCAGGTTCTTGTAGTCCTCGCGGATATCCGCGTCGGATTCCCTGAGTTCCGCAATCTTACGACAGGCGTGCAGAACTGTGGTGTGGTCTCGTCCGCCAAAGGCGTCGCCGATCTCCGGCAGGCTATGGTTGGTCAGCTCCTTGGAAAGGGCCATGGCCACCTGGCGTGGACGCGCCACCGAGCGCGAGCGGCGCTTGGAGAGCATGTCCGAGATCTTGATCTTGTAGTACTCGACCACCGTGCGCTGGATGTTGTCGATGCTGACCAGCTTGTCCTGCAAGGCCAACAGGTCCTTGAGCGATTCGCGGATCAGCTCGATGGTGATATCGCGCCCCATGAAGTGGGCGTGGGCAATCACCCGCTTCAGTGCACCTTCCAGCTCGCGTACGTTGGAACGGATGCGTTGGGCGATGAAGAACGCGGCATCGTGTGGCAGGTCGACCTTCGCCTGCTCGGCCTTCTTCATCAGGATGGCGACGCGGGTCTCCAGTTCGGGCGGCTCGACGGCAACGGTCAGGCCCCAGCCGAAGCGGGACTTGAGACGTTCCTCCAGGCCTTCGATCTCCTTCGGATAGCGGTCGCTGGTAAGGATCACCTGCTGGCCACCCTCAAGAAGGGCGTTGAAGGTGTGGAAGAACTCCTCCTGAGAGCGCTCCTTGCGCGCGAAGAACTGGATGTCATCGATCAGCAGCGCGTCAACCGAACGGTAGAACCGTTTGAACTCGTTGATCGCGTTCAGCTGCAGCGCCTTGACCATGTCCGCCACGAAACGCTCGGAATGCAGGTAGACGATCTTGGCGTTGGGGTTCTTCTTCAGCAAGTGGTTGCCCACCGCGTGCATGAGGTGGGTCTTGCCCAGGCCGACGCCGCCATAGAGGAACAGCGGGTTGTATCCGTGCTTGGGGTTGTCGGCGACCTGCCATGCCGCCGCGCGGGCCAGCTGGTTGGACTTGCCCTCGACGAAGTTCTCGAAGGTGAAGGTACGGTTCAGGTAGCTGGTGTGCTTGAGCGCACCTTCAACCTGCACCGCACGCTCGGTGCGCACGGCCGGGGGAGCGGAAACCGAGGCGAGGGGATCGAAACCGCCACGGGAGTCTTCCACCGTCTCGACCCGCTGCGCGGCGACCGGCGCTACCGGCGGCGGCGCCGTCATGACCGGAGGGGCGGAGAGAGGGACCGGCGCCACGCGCGGCGGCATGCTGCGCTTGCTGCCTATTAATAAGGAGAGGGCGGGCGCAAGCCCGTTGCCACGCTCACCGAGCAGTTCGAGAAGGCGCCCCATGTACTTTTCATTGACCCAGTCCAGCACGAAACGGTTGGGCGCATAGACACGGAGCTCGTCTCCCTCGGCCTCAACCTGCAACGGGCGAATCCAGGTATTGAATTGCTGGGCGGGCAGCTCGTCACGCAGTAGCTCGACGCACTGCTGCCAAAGTTCCACTGACACGGATATCCCCCAAAAGGAAAGGAGTACGACGCGAAAAAACAGGCGTCATTGTAGCTGCCGGGGGAAAAGTTATCCACACGAAGAACGCCATTTCACCAAGGAAAATCAAGACGTTATTGGATATCTACGGGCTATCGCAAAGACTACGGAACTTTGTGGATAACCACCCAATAACCCACTGGACAACCGCCCACTGGCCTCGGTGCATAACCTGCCTGTGGGCAACTCGGCCATTCATCCCCAGGTTGTACCCAGCCGGCGCACAGGTCGGCCACCGCTTCCAGACAGCCTTATCCTTTGGTCAAGGTCAGGGATCACTAAGCTTCGCCTGGCTTTTCCACAGGCCTGGACCTACCCAAGAGTTATAAACAAAACGAGTCTTTCTTAAGTACTCTTTCCTTTCTTACATATTTTGATCGGAAGAGTTGGTTGGAAATTGACCTGCCCGCGCTGTTTCTCTAGAATCCCCGGTCTCTTTAAACGGGGGCCACTTCCGGCCCGTTGTGATCAACCAGGTAAAGCATCATGAAACGCACTTTCCAACCCAGCACCATCAAGCGCGCTCGTGTACACGGTTTCCGTGCCCGCATGGCTACCAAGAACGGCCGTGCAGTCCTGTCGCGTCGCCGCGCCAAGGGCCGCAAGCGCCTGACCGTCTGATTCACCCGGAACAGGTGGTGAGTCGAGGCTTCGGCCGGGAAAAGCGTCTGCTGGTTCCCCGGCAATTCAAGGCAGTCTTCGACTCCCCTACCGGCAAGGTTCCCGGCAAGAACGTCCTGCTGCTCGCGCGCGACAACGCTCTGGATCATCCCCGGCTGGGTTTGGTGATCGGCAAGAAGAGCGTCAAGCTTTCAGTCGAACGCAACCGCCTCAAACGCCAGATCAGAGAGTCCTTCCGTCACAACCTCGAGTTGCTGGCTGGCTGGGACATCGTGATCGTGGCGAAAAAAGGCCTGGGCGATCTGGAGAACGAAGAGCTGAGTCATCAGTTCGGCAAGCTCTGGAAGCGTCTCGCCCGCAGCCGGCCTCGCCCTGAATCCACGACCGAATCAGGGGTGGCCGACAGTCCCCATGCGTAAACTGGCCCTCGTTCCGATCCAGTTCTACCGCTATGCCATCAGCCCGCTGATGGCCAGTCACTGTCGCTTCTATCCCAGCTGTTCCTGCTACGCGCTGGAGGCCATCGA
The DNA here is from genome assembly GCF_003234055.1 of Pseudomonas sp. 57B-090624. Taxonomy (NCBI): domain Bacteria; kingdom Pseudomonadati; phylum Pseudomonadota; class Gammaproteobacteria; order Pseudomonadales; family Pseudomonadaceae; genus Pseudomonas; species Pseudomonas sp. 57B-090624. The sequence goes on along the minus strand of NZ_QKRU01000001.1, from coordinate 91,288 downwards.
GAACCATGGTCTCCTGCGCGGTGGCTGGCTGGCCGCGCGTCGGCTAGGCCGCTGCCATCCCTGGAATCCCGGCGGCTACGACCCGGTTCCGCCCGTAAAAACCTCCCAATCCCCTTCGATGGCCGAGTAATCATGGATATTCAACGCTCGATCCTGATCGTCGCCCTGGCAATCGTGTCCTACCTGATGGTTCTTCAGTGGAACCAGGACTACGGCCAGGCCGCCCTGCCGACCGCCAGCGCACCCGCCGCCAATACCGCGACGCTGCCTGACACCGCAACGCCGGCACAGCAAGCAGCCAATGACGACGTCCCGACCGCCGACAACACCGAGCACAGCGCACCCGCCGCTGCCCAGGTGGCGCCGAGCAACGAGCTGATCCGCGTCGAGACCGACGTGCTCAACCTGGCCATCGACCCCAACGGCGGCGACATCGTCCAGCTGACCCTGCCGAAGTTCCCGCGCCGCCAGGACCGCCCCGACGTTCCGTTCCAGCTGTTCGACAACGGCAACGAGCGCCTGTACCAGGCCCAGAGCGGCCTGATCGGCACCAACGGTCCGGACGCGCGCAGCAGCGGTCGCCCGCTCTACAGCGCCGCCCAGCGCCAATACAAGCTGGCTGACGGCCAGGATCAGCTGGTGGTCGAACTGACCTTCAGCGAGAACGGCGTCAACTACGTCAAGCGCTTCACCCTGACCCGCGGCAAGTACGACCTGCAGGTCGCCTACCGCATCGACAACCAGAGCGCCCAGGCCTGGAACGGCAGCATGTACGCGCAGCTCAAGCGCGACGGCAGCGCCGACCCGTCCTCCAGTACCGCCACCGGTGTATCGACCTACCTCGGCGCCGCCGTCTGGACCCCCAGCGAGCCCTACAAGAAGATCTCCATCAAGGACATCGACAAGCAGGACGAGAAGCGCCGCGAAGGCAACCCGGATGCCTGGTTCAAGGAAAGCGTGAGCGGTGGCTGGGTCGCCTGGCTGCAGCACTACTTCGTCACCGCGTGGGTCGCCGACAAGGGCCAGACCAACGTCATCCAGAGCCGCAAGGACCCGAAAGGCAACTACATCGTCGGCTTCGTCGGCTCCAGCCTGAGCGTCCCCGCCGGTGGCCAGGGCGAAGCGTCAGCCACCCTGTATGCCGGCCCGAAGGTGCAGAACCACCTGAAGGAGCTTTCCCCGGGCCTGGAACTGACCGTCGACTACGGTTTCCTGTGGTTCATCGCCCAGCCGATCTTCTGGCTGCTGCAACATATCCACAGCATCCTCGGCAACTGGGGCTGGTCGATCATCGTCCTCACCGTGCTGATCAAGCTCGCCTTCTTCCCGCTCTCGGCCGCCAGCTACAAGTCCATGGCCCGCATGCGCGCCGTGTCGCCGAAACTGCAGGCCCTGAAGGAGCAGTTCGGTGATGATCGCCAGAAGATGTCCCAGGCGATGATGGAGCTGTACAAGAAGGAGAAGATCAATCCGCTCGGCGGCTGCCTGCCGATCCTCGTGCAGATGCCGGTGTTCCTCGCCCTCTACTGGGTACTCCTGGAAAGCGTCGAGATGCGCCAGGCACCGTGGATGTTCTGGATCACCGACCTGTCGATCAAGGACCCGTTCTTCATCCTGCCGATCATCATGGGCGCCACCATGTTCATCCAGCAGCAGCTGAACCCGACGCCGCCGGACCCCATGCAGGCCAAGGTGCTGAAGCTGATGCCGATCATCTTCACCTTCTTCTTCCTCTGGTTCCCCGCCGGCCTGGTGGTTTACTGGGTAGTCAACAACTGCTTGTCCATCGCCCAGCAGTGGTACATTACCCGCCGGATCGAAGCAGCGAGCAAGGTGGCGGCCTGACCGCCCACCTTCGCCCACGCTTGAAAAGACGCCCCCTCTGTGGGGCGTCTTGCTATCCGCCCCACGCAGATCGAGGTTCACGTCATGAACGCCCCCCGTGAAACCATCGCCGCCGTCGCCACAGCCCAGGGCCGTGGCGGCGTCGGTATCGTCAGGGTCTCGGGCCCGCAGGCATCGCATATCGCCCAGGCCGTGGCCGGGCGCCAGCTGAAGCCCCGTTACGCCCACTACGGCCCTTTCCACGATGCCAGCGGCGCCACCCTCGATGAAGGACTCGCGCTCTATTTCCCCGGGCCCAACTCCTTCACCGGTGAAGACGTGCTCGAGCTGCAGGGCCATGGCGGCCCGGTGGTACTCGACCTGCTGCTGCGCCGCTGCCTGGAACTCGGCGCCCGCCAGGCCCGCCCGGGCGAGTTCAGTGAGCGGGCCTTCCTCAACGACAAGCTCGACCTGGCCCAGGCCGAGGCCATCGCCGACCTGATCGAGGCCAGCTCCGCACAGGCCGCCCGTAACGCGCTGCGCTCGCTGCAGGGCGAGTTTTCCCGGCGGGTCCATGCCCTGACCGAGAAGCTGATCCAGCTGCGCATCTACGTGGAAGCCGCCATCGACTTCCCGGAAGAGGAAATCGATTTCCTCGCCGACGGCCACGTACTCGGGCTGCTCGACGGTGTACGCGAAAACTTATCCACAGTTCTGCGTGAAGCCGGACAAGGCGCATTGCTGCGCGAAGGCATGACCGTGGTCATCGCCGGGCGACCGAACGCCGGCAAGTCCAGCCTGCTCAATGCGCTTGCCGGGCGCGAGGCGGCCATCGTCACCGATATCGCCGGTACCACCCGGGACGTGTTGCGCGAACATATCCACATCGATGGCATGCCACTGCATGTGGTGGACACCGCCGGCCTTCGGGACACCGACGACCATGTGGAAAAGATCGGCGTGGAGCGGGCCCTCAAGGCGATCGCGGAAGCGGATCGCGTGCTGCTGGTGGTCGATGCCACATCCGCCGAGAGTGCCGATCCGTTCGCGCTGTGGCCCGAATTCCTCGACAGCCGACCGGATCCGGCCAAGGTGACCCTCATCCGCAACAAGGCGGACCTCTCCGGCGACACCATCGACCTGCAAAGCAGTGCCGACGGCCACGTGACGCTGAGTCTCTCTGCCCGCTCAGGCGATGGCCTGGAGCTGCTGCGCGAGCACCTCAAGGCCTGCATGGGCTACGAGCAGACTGCGGAGAGCAGTTTCAGTGCACGCCGGCGCCACCTGGAAGCACTGCGCCAGGCCAGCGCCCACCTGGAACACGGGCGTAACCAGCTCACGGCGGCCGGCGCCGGTGAACTGCTGGCGGAGGATCTGCGCCACGCGCAGCAGGCCCTGGGAGAAATCACCGGAGCCTTCAGCTCGGACGATCTGCTCGGGCGGATCTTCTCAAGCTTCTGCATCGGCAAATGACCGCCACCGCTCCAGGCAAAGCCACCTCCGGGTGGCTTTTTTTATGGCGCATTGACTTATACATGGCAAAACAAACCCTGTGCATAACCATGCCTGAACCCAGTCCATAAGCCTGAGGATAACAGGGGGCATAACAGACCTGTGGGTAAGTCATCGTTTCATCCACAGGGGCTCCACGGCTTACCCGGAGGAAACGGCCAGGATCAACACAGGCTTATCATCGTCTGTAAAGCCTGTGGATCTTGGGCTAGAGGCAGTTATCCACAAAAATCGTCCACACCATTCATATAAACAATGAACAAGCTCTATAAGAATTCTTTCTCTCTTATTTTCTATTAGCCCGAAGCCTGGGGACTGAAAAGCGGTCGGATGGATGCAGAGAAGGAGCCCTCCGAACGGTTGGCTATTTTTTGTGCAGAAGGCTTCATTCACCGAGGGGAAGTCCCTATACTTGCCGCCTTCCCTGATTACCCATCTACAGAACAGGCACGAGGTGCGTGGTGGATTTCCCTTCCCGTTTTGACGTGATCGTTATCGGCGGCGGCCATGCCGGCACCGAGGCTGCTCTGGCGGCCGCGCGCATGGGGGTCAAGACCCTGCTGCTGACGCACAACGTCGAGACACTCGGCCAGATGAGCTGCAACCCCGCGATCGGGGGCATCGGCAAGAGTCATCTGGTCAAGGAGATCGATGCACTCGGCGGTGCGATGGCCGTCGCTACCGACCTCGGCGGTATCCAGTTCCGCGTGTTGAACAGCCGCAAGGGACCGGCGGTGCGTGCCACCCGTGCCCAGGCCGACCGCGTGCTCTACAAGGCCGCCATCCGCGAAATCCTTGAGAACCAGCCGAACCTGTGGATATTCCAGCAGGCATGCGATGACCTGATTGTGGAAAACGATCAGGTGAAAGGCGTCGTCACCCAGATGGGCCTGCGTTTCCACGCGCAGTCCGTGGTGTTGACCACGGGAACCTTCCTCGGCGGACTTATCCACATCGGCCTGCAGAATTATTCCGGCGGTCGTGCCGGCGACCCGCCGTCCATCGCCCTGGCCAAACGCCTTCGCGAACTGCCCCTGCGCGTCGGGCGCCTGAAGACCGGCACACCGCCGCGCATCGATGGGCGTTCGGTGGACTTCTCGGTCATGACCGAACAGCCCGGCGACACGCCGATCCCGGTGATGTCCTTCCTCGGCAACAAGGAACAGCATCCGCGCCAGGTCAGTTGCTGGATCACCCACACCAACGCGCGCACCCACGAGATCATCGCCAGCAATCTGGATCGCTCGCCGATGTACTCCGGTGTGATCGAAGGCGTCGGTCCGCGCTATTGCCCGTCGATCGAGGACAAGATCCACCGCTTCGCCGACAAGGACAGCCACCAGGTGTTCCTGGAGCCCGAGGGCCTGACCACCCACGAGCTGTACCCGAACGGTATCTCCACCTCGCTGCCGTTCGATGTTCAGCTGGACATCGTCCGTTCCATCCGCGGCATGGAGAACGCCCACATCGTGCGTCCCGGGTACGCCATCGAGTACGACTACTTCGACCCGCGCGACCTCAAGTACAGCCTGGAGACCAAGGTCATCGGCGGCCTGTTCTTCGCCGGGCAGATCAACGGCACCACCGGCTATGAAGAAGCCGGTGCCCAGGGCCTGCTCGCCGGCGCCAACGCCGCGCTGCGTGCCCAGGGCAAGGAAGCCTGGTGCCCGCGTCGCGACGAGGCCTACATCGGCGTACTGGTCGACGACCTGATCACCCTGGGTACCCAGGAGCCCTACCGCATGTTCACTTCGCGCGCCGAGTACCGGCTGATCCTGCGCGAGGACAACGCCGACCTGCGCCTCACCGAGAAGGGCCGCGAGCTCGGCCTGGTCGATGACCGCCGCTGGAGCGCGTTCGAGGCGAAGCGCGAGGGCATCGCCCTCGAAGAGCAACGCCTGAAGAGCACCTGGGTACGTCCGGGCACGCCCCAGGGCGATGCCATCGCCGAGCGCTTCGGCACGCCGCTGACCCATGAGTACAACCTGCTCAACCTGCTGAGCCGCCCGGAAATCGACTACGCCGGCCTGGTGGAAGTGACCGGCCAGGGTGCGGAAGACCCGCAGGTCGCCGAGCAGGTCGAGATCAAGACCAAATACGCCGGCTACATCGACCGCCAGCAGGACGAGATCGCCCGCCTGCGCGCCAGCGAGGACACCCGGCTACCGGCTGACCTCGACTACGCGACCATCTCCGGCCTGTCCAAGGAGATCCAGCACAAGCTCGGCCTCAGCCGTCCGGAAACGCTGGGCCAGGCCTCGCGCATCCCTGGTGTCACCCCGGCGGCCATCTCGCTGCTGCTGATCCACCTGAAGAAACGCGGCGCCGGTCGCCAACTGGAGCAGAGCGCCTGATGTCGCAGGTCACCTCCCGCCACGCCGACGAACTGTCCCGTGGCGCGCAGCAACTCGCAGTCGAACTTTCCGCCAACCAGCAGGAACTGCTGCTGGCCTACCTGGCGCTGCTGATCAAGTGGAACAAGGCCTACAACCTGACTGCGGTGCGCGACCCGGACGAGATGGTCTCGCGCCACCTGCTCGACAGCCTCAGCGTCGTGCCCCATGTGGCCGCGCTGGGCGACCACTGGCTGGACGTCGGCAGCGGTGGCGGCATGCCCGGCATTCCGCTGGCCATCCTGTTCCCTGATCGGTGCTTCACCCTGCTGGACTCCAATGGCAAGAAGACCCGCTTCCTCACCCAGGTGAAGCTGGAGCTCAAGCTGGCCAACCTCGAAGTTATCCACAGTCGTGTCGAGGCCGTTCAGCCCGAGCGGCCCTTCGCCGGCATCATCTCCCGTGCCTTCAGCTCGCTGGAGGACTTCGCCAACTGGACCCGCCACCTGGGCGATGGCGACACCCGCTGGCTGGCGATGAAGGGCGTGCACCCCAGCGACGAACTGGTCGCACTGCCGGATGACTTCCGCCTTGAAGCCGAACACGCCCTGGCGGTTCCCGGTTGCCAAGGCCAGCGCCATCTGCTGATACTGCGCCGCACGGAATAAGGGGGAAAGGCAGCCATGGCCAAGGTATTCGCGATCGCCAACCAGAAAGGTGGAGTGGGCAAGACCACCACCTGCATCAACCTGGCCGCCTCGCTGGTCGCGACCAAGCGCCGCGTGCTGCTGATCGACCTCGACCCCCAGGGCAACGCGACCATGGGCAGCGGCATCGACAAGCACGCCCTGGAGAACTCGATCTACGACGTGTTGATCGGCGAGTGCGACCTGGCCGAGGCCATGCAGTTCTCCGAGCACGGTGGCTACCAGCTGCTGCCGGCGAACCGCGACCTGACCGCCGCCGAAGTCGCCCTGCTGGAAATGAAGATGAAGGAGAGCCGACTGCGCTATGCGCTGGCGCCGATCCGCGAGAACTACGACTACATCCTCATCGACTGCCCGCCGTCGCTGAACATGCTGACCATCAACGCCCTGGTTGCCGCCGACGGCGTGATCATCCCCATGCAGTGCGAGTACTACGCACTCGAGGGGTTGTCGGATCTGGTCAACAGCATCCAGCGCATCGGCCAACTGCTCAACCCGAGCCTGAAGATCGAAGGCCTGCTGCGCACCATGTACGACCCGCGCATCAGCCTCACCAACGATGTCACCGCCCAGCTCAAGGAGCATTTCGGCGACAAGCTTTACGACGCCGTCATCCCTCGTAACGTCCGCCTCGCCGAGGCCCCCAGCTTCGGCATGCCGGCACTGGTCTACGACAAGCAATCCCGTGGCGCCATCGCCTACCTGGCGCTGGCCGGCGAGCTGGTTCGCCGCCAGCGTGCGAACGCCAAAACCGCTACCGCATAAGGAAACCGCATGGCAGCGAAAAAAAGAGGTCTGGGCCGCGGCCTGGACGCCCTGCTGGGCGGCACTACCCCCACCGTCCTGCAGGAGGAGGCCGCCAAGGCCGATACTCGCGAGCTGCAGAACCTCCCCCTGGAACTGATCCAGCGCGGCAAGTACCAACCCCGTCGTGACATGGATCCCACCGCCCTCGAGGAGCTGGCCCAGTCCATTCGCGCCCAGGGCGTCATGCAACCCATCGTGGTACGTCCCATCGATGGGGGGCGCTTCGAGATCATCGCCGGTGAACGGCGCTGGCGTGCCAGCCACCAGGCCGGCCTGGAGCGCATCCCCGCCCTGGTGCGCGAGGTGCCGGACGAAGCCGCCATCGCCATGGCGCTGATCGAGAACATCCAGCGCGAAGACCTCAACCCGATCGAGGAAGCGGTCGCCCTGCAGCGACTGCAGCAGGAATTCCAGCTGACCCAGCAGCAGGTCGCCGAGGCGGTTGGCAAATCGCGCGTGACCATCACCAACCTGCTGCGCCTGATCGCCCTCCCCGAGGAGATCAAGACCCTGCTTTCCCATGGCGATCTGGAAATGGGCCATGCCCGCGCATTGCTCGGATTACCGGCCGAACAGCAGGTGGAAGGGGCGCGACATGTTGTCGCACGAGGCCTGACCGTGCGCCAAACCGAGGCACTGGTACGCCAGTGGCTGAGCGGCAAGGAGAAAGCTGTCGAACCGGTCAAGGCCGATCCGGACATCAGTCGCCTCGAACAGCGCCTCGCTGAGCGGTTGGGCGCTCCCGTGCAGATCAAGCATGGCCAGAAGGGCAAGGGCCAGCTGGTCATCCGCTACAACTCCCTCGATGAGTTGCAAGGCGTTCTGGCCCACATCCGTTGAAACATTTGGCCATGTAGCGCGCGGTCGGAATTCACTACCCGGCAGTTGAACAGGGGGTATTACGCCCCTATACTCTGCGCGCAATTTTGTCGGCACAAACTATGCCAAGTTATTGATTCGAGGCGCCGACTCAGAGGACCCGCTGCGATGGATTTACGCACGCAAAACCGCCTGCCCTTCCATCGCCTTCCGGTATTCCCGGTACTGCTGGCCCAACTGGTCGTGTTGCTGCTGGCCGCTGTCGTTCTCTGGCAGTGGCGCGATGGCGTAGCGGGATATTCTGGTCTGTGCGGTGGCCTGGTCGCCTGGGTGCCGAACATGTACTTCGCCCACAAGGCGTTCCGTTTCAGCGGGGCGCGGGCGGCTCAGGCGATAGTCCGGTCTTTCTATGCCGGCGAGATGGGCAAGATGATTCTGACGGCGGTGCTGTTCGCACTGACGTTCGCAGGCGTGAAACCCCTGGATGCACCGGTGGTATTCGGTGTCTTCCTGCTGACCCAGGCGGTCAGCTGGTTCGCTCCCCTGCTGATGAGAACAAGATTTTCGAAACCTTAGGGCGTTTGAGGCAAACATGGCAGAGCAAACCGCTTCGGGCTATATCCAGCACCACCTGCAAAACCTGACTTTCGGTAAACTGCCGTCCGGCGAATGGGGCTTCGCCCACACTGCCGAGCAAGCCAAGGAAATGGGCTTCTGGGCTTTCCACGTGGACACCCTGGGCTGGTCCATCGCCGTCGGCCTGCTGTTCGTGATCCTCTTCCGCCTGGCTGCCAAGAAAGCCACCTCCGGCATCCCCGGCGGCCTGCAGAACCTGGTCGAAGTCATGGTCGACTTCGTCGACGGCAGCGTGAAGGACACCTTCCACGGCCGTAACCCGCTGATCGCCCCGCTGGCGCTGACCATCTTCGTCTGGATCTTCCTGATGAACGCCATCGACCTGGTGCCGGTGGACTGGATTCCGGTCCTGGCGGCCAAGATCAGCGGCAACGAGCACCTGTTCTTCCGCGCCGTACCGACCACTGACCCGAACGCCACCCTGGGCATGGCCCTGTCGGTCTTCGCGCTGATCATCTTCTACAGCATCAAGGTCAAGGGCATCGGCGGCTTCATCGGCGAGCTGACCCTGCACCCCTTCGGCAGCAAGAACATCTTCGTTCAGATCCTGCTGATCCCGGTGAACTTCCTGCTCGAGTTCGTGACCCTGGTGGCCAAGCCGATCTCCCTGGCCCTGCGTCTGTTCGGCAACATGTACGCCGGCGAACTGGTGTTCATCCTGATCGCCGTGATGTTCGGCGCCGGCATGATCCTGCTGAGCGGCCTGGGTATCGCACTGCAGTGGGCGTGGGCCGTGTTCCACATCCTGATCATCACCCTGCAGGCCTTCATCTTCATGATGCTGACCATCGTCTATCTGTCGATGGCGCACGAAGACAACCATTAAGAACGCAGCTCGCACCTGATGTCCTTCTCCCCCGGGAGGAGGTGCCCCAAGGGCGGATGAGGGTGCGAGGTTCGAAATGGTCCCGCGTCAGTCGACGCGGGAAGCCCGAAAGGGCAGCTGGAAAGAAGACGATTTCGTTTTACCGCTTCACTTAAACCTTAACCAACACGACATAAAGTCGGGAGGAAAAATGGAAACTGTAGTAGGTCTCACTGCGATCGCCGTTGCTCTGCTGATTGGCCTGGGTGCCCTGGGTACCGCTATCGGCTTCGGTCTGCTGGGTGGCAAGTTCCTGGAAGGCGCTGCTCGCCAGCCGGAAATGGTCCCGATGCTGCAGGTCAAAATGTTCATCGTCGCCGGCCTGCTGGACGCCGTGACCATGATCGGCGTTGGTATCGCTCTGTTCTTCACCTTCGCTAATCCGTTCATTGCTCAGGTAGCCCAATAATCCTCTTCGCAGAGGATTGGACTGACAACGAACGAGCGAGGTGTTGGCGTGAACATTAATGCAACCCTGATCGGCCAGTCCGTCGCGTTCTTCATCTTCGTACTGTTCTGCATGAAGTTCGTGTGGCCTCCGGTCATCACGGCACTGCGCGACCGTCAGAAGAAGATCGCCGACGGCCTGGACGCTGCCAATCGCGCGGCTCGTGACCTGGAGCTGGCCCACGAAAAAGTGGCCCAGCAACTGCGCGAAGCCAAGGCCCAGGCAGCTGAAATCATTGAGCAGGCCAAGAAACGCGGTACCCAGATCGTCGACGAAGCTCGCGATCAGGCCCGTGTGGAAGGCGAGCGACTGAAGTCGCAGGCTCAGGCCGAGATCGAGCAGGAACTGAACAGCGTCAAAGACGCGCTGCGCGCCCAACTGGGTAGCCTGGCCGTCGGCGGTGCCGAGAAGATCCTGGGTGCCACTATCGATCAAAACGCGCACGCGGAGCTGGTTAACAAACTGGCCGCCGAAATCTAAGCGAGGGCGATCATGGCAGAACTGACCACGCTGGCCCGACCTTACGCCAAGGCTGCTTTCGAGTACGCCCAGGCCCATCAGCAGCTGGCCGCCTGGTCGGCCATGCTAGGCCTGGCCGCTGCGGTGTCCCAGGACACCACCATGCAGCAAGTGCTCAAAGCCCCGCGTCTGACGAGCGAAGAAAAAGCCAACACCTTTGTCGAGGTGGTTGGTGACAAGTTCGATGTACCGGCGAGTAATTTCGTCCACATCCTGTCCGAGAACAGCCGCCTCGTGCTGCTGCCGGAGATCGCCAACCTGTTCGAGCTGTACAAGGCCGAGCAGGAGAAGTCGATCGATGTGGAAGTCACCAGTGCCTTCGCATTGAACACTGAACAGCAAGACAAACTCGCCAAGGTTCTCAGCGCACGGCTCAGCCGGGAAGTGCGTCTGCACGCCGCGGAGGATGCCAGCCTTATAGGCGGCGTCGTCATCCGCGCCGGCGACCTGGTTATCGATGGCTCGGTTCGCGGCAAGCTCGCGAAACTGGCCGAAGCGTTGAAATCTTGAGTTTGAAGGGGCAGCAGAGCAATGCAGCAACTCAATCCTTCCGAAATTAGTGAAATCATCAAGGGGCGCATCGAGAAACTCGACGTGTCCTCTCAAGCCCGTAACGAAGGCACCATCGTCAGCGTGTCCGACGGTATCGTGCGTATCCATGGTCTGGCCGACGCTATGTACGGCGAGATGATCGAGTTCCCCGGTGGCGTCTATGGTATGGCGCTGAACCTGGAACAAGACTCCGTGGGTGCCGTGGTCCTCGGCAGCTACCTGACCCTCGCCGAAGGCATGAGCGCCAAGTGCACCGGTCGCATCCTGGAAGTCCCGGTCGGTCCGGAACTGCTGGGCCGCGTGGTCGACGCCCTGGGCAGCCCGATCGATGGCAAAGGCCCTCTGAACAACGTCGCCACCGACGCTGTCGAGAAGGTCGCGCCGGGCGTGATCTGGCGTAAGTCGGTCGACCAGCCGGTACAGACCGGCTACAAGTCCGTCGACGCCATGATCCCGGTAGGCCGTGGCCAGCGCGAGCTGATCATCGGTGACCGTCAGATCGGCAAGACCGCCCTCGCGGTCGACGCCATCATCAACCAGAAGAACAGCGGCATCCGCTGCGTCTACGTTGCCATCGGTCAGAAGCAATCGACCATCGCCAACGTGGTACGCAAGCTGGAAGAGAACGGCGCCCTGGCCAACACCATCGTGGTGGCTGCCTCGGCTTCCGAATCCGCTGCGCTGCAGTTCATCGCACCGTACGCCGGCTGCACCATGGGCGAGTACTTCCGCGACCGCGGCGAAGACGCGCTGATCGTTTATGACGATCTGTCCAAGCAAGCCGTTGCCTACCGCCAGATCTCCCTGCTGCTGCGCCGCCCGCCGGGCCGCGAAGCCTACCCGGGCGACGTGTTCTATCTCCACAGCCGTCTGCTGGAGCGCGCTTCCCGCGTTTCCGAAGAGTACGTCGAGAAGTTCACCAATGGCGCCGTGACTGGCAAGACCGGTTCCCTGACCGCTCTGCCGATCATCGAAACCCAGGCCGGTGACGTTTCCGCGTTCGTTCCGACCAACGTGATCTCCATCACCGACGGTCAGATCTTCCTGGAATCCGCCATGTTCAACTCGGGTATCCGTCCGGCCGTCAACGCCGGTATCTCGGTATCCCGCGTAGGTGGCGCAGCCCAGACCAAGATCATCAAGAAGCTGTCCGGTGGCATCCGTACCGCCCTGGCCCAGTACCGTGAGCTGGCGGCTTTCGCCCAGTTCGCCTCTGACCTGGACGAAGCGACCCGCAAGCAGCTGGAACACGGTCAGCGCGTTACCGAGCTGATGAAGCAGAAGCAGTACGCGCCCATGTCGATCGCCGACATGTCGCTGAGCCTGTACGCGGCCGAACGTGGCTTCCTGCAGGACATCGAAGTCGCCAAAGTCGGCGCCTTCGAGCAGGCCCTGATTGCCTACTTCAACCGGGATCACGCCGCTCTGCTGGCGAAGATCAACGAGAAGGGTGACTTCAACGACGAAATCGACGCAGGCCTGAAAGCCGGCATCGAGAAGTTCAAAGCCACCCAAACCTGGTAAGCCGCAGCGGGCGTCGCAAGACGCCCGCCTGCTAACCCGATAGGTGTCAAATGGCAGGCGCAAAAGAGATTCGCAGCAAGATTGCGAGCATCAAAAGCACGCAAAAGATCACCAGCGCCATGGAAAAGGTGGCCGTCAGCAAGATGCGCAGGGCTCAAATGCGCATGGCTGCCAGCCGTCCCTATGCGGAGCGTATCCGTCAGGTGATTGGTCATCTGGCCAACGCCAACCCGGAGTACCGCCATCCGTTCATGATCGAGCGTGAAATCAAGCGCATCGGTTATGTCGTGGTGAGCAGTGACCGTGGTCTGTGCGGTGGCTTGAACACCAACCTGTTCAAGGCCCTGGTCAAGGACATGTCGGCGAACCGCGAGAAGGGCGTGGAGATCGATCTCTGCGTGATCGGCAGCAAAGGTGCGGCATTCTTCCGCAACTTCGGCGGCAACGTCGTCGCAGCCATCAGCCAACTCGGCGAAGAGCCTTCGATCAACGACCTGATCGGCAGCGTCAAGGTGATGCTGGATGCCTACTTGGAAGGTCGTATCGACCGTCTCTCGGTGGTGTCCAACAAGTTCATCAACACCATGACCCAGAAGCCCACCGTGGAGCAGCTGGTTCCGCTGGTGGCAGATGCCGACCAGGATCTCAAGCACCACTGGGACTATCTCTACGAACCCGACGCCAAAGAGCTGCTGGACGGCCTGATGGTGCGCTACGTGGAGTCGCAGGTGTACCAGGCGGTCGTCGAGAACAACGCAGCCGAACAAGCGGCGCGGATGATCGCGATGAAGAACGCCACTGACAACGCCGGTGACCTGATCAGCGAACTTCAGCTGGTCTACAACAAGGCCCGTCAGGCTGCGATTACCCAAGAGATCTCGGAAATCGTCGGCGGCGCTGCCGCGGTTTAAGAACGGTTCAAATATTCAGAGGACCAAATGATGAGTAGCGGACGTATCGTTCAAATCATCGGCGCCGTCATCGACGTGGAATTCCCGCGTGACCAGGTACCGAACGTCTACGAGGCGCTGAAAGTTCAAGGCGCCGAAACCACCCTCGAAGTTCAGCAGCAGCTGGGCGACGGCGTGGTACGTACCATTGCGATGGGTTCGACCGAAGGCCTGAAACGTGGCCTGGACGTCGGCAGCACTGGCAAGGCCATCTCCGTACCGGTGGGCAAAGCGACCCTCGGCCGGATCATGGACGTGCTGGGCAACCCGATCGACGAAGCCGGCCCCATCGGCGAAGAAGAGCAGTGGGAAATCCACCGCCCCGCGCCGTCCTACGCCGAGCAGGCTGGCTCCAACGAGCTGCTGGAAACCGGCATCAAGGTAATCGACCTGGTCTGCCCGTTCGCCAAGGGCGGCAAGGTCGGCCTGTTCGGTGGTGCCGGTGTCGGCAAGACCGTGAACATGATGGAACTGATCCGTAACATCGCCATCGAGCACAGCGGTTATTCCGTGTTCGCCGGTGTGGGTGAGCGTACCCGTGAGGGCAACGACTTCTACCACGAGATGAAGGACTCCAACGTTCTGGACAAAGTGGCGCTGGTATACGGCCAGATGAACGAGCCGCCGGGCAACCGTCTGCGCGTTGCACTGACCGGCCTGACCATGGCCGAGAAGTTCCGCGACGAAGGCCGTGACGTTCTGCTGTTCGTGGACAACATCTACCGCTACACCCTGGCCGGTACCGAAGTATCCGCGCTGCTGGGTCGTATGCCGTCCGCGGTGGGTTACCAGCCGACCCTGGCCGAGGAAATGGGCGTTCTGCAAGAGCGCATCACCTCCACCAAGACCGGTTCGATCACCTCGATCCAGGCCGTATACGTTCCTGCGGACGACCTGACCGACCCGTCCCCGGCGACCACCTTCGCCCACCTGGACGCCACCGTCGTTCTGTCCCGTGACATCGCCTCCCTGGGTATCTACCCGGCGGTCGACCCGCTGGACTCCACCTCTCGCCAGCTCGACCCGCTGGTGATCGGTCAGGACCACTACGACACCGCTCGCGGCGTCCAGTACGTCCTGCAGCGCTACAAGGAACTGAAGGACATCATCGCGATCCTGGGTATGGACGAACTGTCCGAAGCGGACAAGCAGCTCGTATCCCGTGCTCGTAAGATCCAGCGCTTCCTGTCCCAGCCGTTCTTCGTGGCCGAAGTATTCACCGGTTCGCCCGGCAAGTACGTCTCCCTGAAGGACACCATCGCTGGCTTCAAAGGCATCCTCAACGGCGACTACGATCACCTGCCCGAGCAGGCGTTCTACATGGTCGGCGGCATCGAAGAAGCCATCGAGAAAGCGAAGAAACTGTAACCCCCTGGGCGCCCGGCAACGGGCGCTTACGTGAGGCAAGCGTATGGCTATTACTGTCCATTGCGATATCGTCAGCGCCGAAGCGGAGATCTTCTCCGGTCTGGTGGAGATGGTGATTGCGCACGGCAACCTCGGCGATCTGGGTATCGCGCCGGGCCACGCCCCGCTGATCACCGACCTCAAGCCGGGCCCGATCCGCGTGGTGAAGCAGGGTGGCGAGGAGGAGGTGTACTACATCTCCGGTGGTTTCCTCGAAGTTCAGCCGAACATGGTGAAGGTCCTGGCCGACACCGTTCTGCGCGCTGGCGACCTGGACGAAGCGGCTGCTCAGGAGTCCCTCAAGGCTGCTGAGAAGGCCCTGCACGAGCAGGGCGCGGAGTTCGATTACTCCGCTGCTGCTGCTCGTCTGGCCGAGGCTGCAGCCCAGCTGCGCACCGTCCAGCAGATCCGCAAGAAGTTCGGCGGCTGATCCCGCGCTCTTCATCGCAAGCGAGTAAAAGGGTAGCCTTGGCTACCCTTTTTCTTTTCCGGCTCAGCCGGTTATCCACAGGCTCGGAAGCACCCTCCATGTCGCTCGATATCGTCATCCTCGCCGCCGGCCAGGGCACCCGCATGCGCTCGGCCCTGCCCAAGGTCCTCCACCCCGTCGCGGGCAAGCCGATGCTCGGCCATGTCATCGACAGCGCCCGCAAGCTTCAGCCCCAGGGCATCCACGTGGTGATCGGACACGGTGCCGACAGGGTCAAGGAGCGTTTGGCGGCCGACGACCTCGGTTTCGTGATCCAGGCCCAGCAACTGGGCACGGGCCATGCCGTGGCCCAGGCCTTGCCGCATGTCAGCGCCGAGCGCGTGCTGATCCTCTATGGCGACGTGCCGCTGATCGAAGTGGAAACCCTGGAGCGCCTGCTGCAGAAAGTCGGCCCCGAGCAACTGGCACTGCTCACCGTCGAGCTGGACGACCCCACCGGCTACGGCCGCATCGTGCGGGACGAGCAGGGCGTGGTGAAGGCCATCGTCGAGCACAAGGACGCCAGCCCCGAGCAGCGTGCGATCCGCGAAGGCAACACCGGCATCCTCGCCGTGCCCGGCAAGCGCCTGGCCGACTGGCTGGGGCGTCTCTCCAACGACAACGCCCAGGGCGAGTACTACCTGACCGACGTCATCGCCATGGCGGTCGCCGACGGCCTGGTGGTGGCCACCGAGCAGCCCCAGGACGCCATGGAAGTGCAGGGCGCCAACGACCGCATCCAGCTTTCCGACCTCGAACGGCACTACCAGAAGCGTGCCGCCCGCCGCCTGATGGCTCAGGGCGTGACCCTGCTGGACCCGGCGCGCTTCGACCTGCGTGGCGAGGCCATCGTGGGCCGCGACGTGCTGATCGATGTGAACGTGATCCTCGAAGGCCGTGTGGTGATCGAAGACGATGTCCAGATCGGCCCCAACTGCGTCATCAAGGACAGCACCCTGCGCCGTGGCGCCATCGTCAAGGCCAACAGCCACCTGGATAGCGCCGAGCTGGGCGAAGGCGCCGACTGCGGCCCGTTCGCCCGCCTGCGTCCTGGTGCCGTACTGGGCGCCAAGGCCCATGTGGGTAACTTCGTCGAACTGAAGAACGCCGTGATGGGCGAGGGCGCCAAGGCTGGCCACCTGAGCTACCTGGGCGATGCCGAGATCGGCGCGCGCACCAACATCGGTGCAGGCACCATCACCTGCAACTACGACGGCGCCAACAAGTCCCGCACCGTCATGGGCGAGGACGTCTTCATCGGCTCCAACAGCGCCCTGGTCGCGCCTGTGAGCCTCGGTGCCGGCGCCACCACCGGTGCCGGCTCCGTCATCACCCAGGACGTGCCCGCTCACGCCCTGGCCGTGGGCCGCGCCAAGCAGCGCAACATCGAAGGCTGGAAGCGGCCCGTGAAGAAGAAGTGAGCTGTGGATAACCAGCCTGTGGATAACCGGCAGGCCCTACGGAAGGCGACCCAGGTCGCCTTCCGTCGTTTCCGGGGTTGACGCAAAAGCTTCGTTGAGTTTTGATTCGCACACTTTTTCTTTCGAATCGAAACTTACGAGATGTCGAAGCGCAATACGCCCCAGCGCCGCCATGCCATCCTCGCCCTGCTCGCCGAACAGGGCGAAGTCAGTGTCGATGCGCTCGCCAAGGGCTTCGCCACCTCGGAAGTCACCATCCGCAAGGACCTCGCCGCCCTAGAAGCCAATGGCCTGCTCCTGCGTCGCTATGGCGGCGCCGTGCCCGTGCCCCAGGAGTTCATCGTCGAGGCCAGCCAGCCGGTGTCCCGGTACAAGCAGGCCATCGCCCGCGCCGCTGCCGCCCGCATCCGCGAGCATGCACGGATCATCGTCGACAGCGGCAGTACCACCGCCGCGCTGATTCCCGAACTGGGTCATCGCCCCGGCCTGGTGGTGATGACCAACTCTCTGAACGTCGCCACGGCCCTGCGCGACCTGGAACAGGAACCGGTGCTGTTGATGACCGGCGGCACCTGGGACCCGCATTCCGAGTCCTTCCAGGGCCAGGTGGCCGAGCAGGTGCTGCGCTCCTACGACTTCGACCAGCTGTTCATCGGTGCCGACGGCATCGACCTGGCCCGTGGCACCACCACCTTCAACGAGCTGCTGGGCCTGTCCCGGGTCATGGCCGAGGTCGCTCGCGAGGTGATCGTCATGGTCGAGGCGGACAAGGTCGGCCGGCGCATTCCCAACCTGGAGCTGCCCTGGAGCAGCGTCCATACCCTGATCACCGACGAGCGCCTGCCCCAGGACGCTCGGCAACAGATAGAGGCGCGGGGCATCACCCTGGTCTGCGCGCCTGTGGATAACTGAGGAGACAACATCATGTGTGGCATCGTCGGCGCAGTGGCTGAACGGAACATCACCGCCATCCTCGTGGAAGGCCTCAAGCGACTCGAATACCGCGGCTACGACAGCGCAGGCGTCGCCGTGCTGGACAACGAAGGCGTGCTCCAGCGTCGCCGCCGCGTCGGCAAGGTCAGCGAGCTGGAACAGGCCCTGACCGAACAGCCCCTGGCCGGCCGCCTGGGCATCGCCCACACCCGCTGGGCCACCCACGGCGCGCCCACCGAGCACAACGCCCACCCGCACTTCTCCGGCGACCTGGCCCTGGTGCACAACGGCATCATCGAGAACCACGAAGCCTTGCGAGCTCGCCTCAAGGGCCTTGGCTACGCGTTCACCTCCGACACCGACACCGAAGTCATCGTCCACCTGCTGCACCACACCCTCCAGGAGACCGGCGACCTGGCCTCCGCTCTCAAGACCGTAGTCCCGCAGCTACACGGCGCCTACGGCCTGGCGGTGATCAACCGTGCCCAACCCGACCGCCTGCTCGCCGCCCGCAGCGGCAGTCCCCTGGTCATCGGCCTCGGCCTGGGCGAGAACTTCCTCGCCTCCGACCAGTTGGCCCTGCGCCAGGTGACCGACCGCTTCATGTACCTGGAGGAGGGCGACATCGCCGAAATCCGCCGCGACAGCGTCCAGGTCTGGGACCTGCAGGGCAACGCCGTGCAACGCGAGGCCGTGCAGTACCACGAAGGCGCCGAGGCCGCCGACAAGGGCGAGTACCGCCACTTCATGCTCAAGGAAATCCACGAGCAGCCCAAGGTCGTGCAACGCACCCTCGAAGGCCGCCTGGGTACCGACCATGTGCTGGTCCAGGCCTTCGGCCCGCAGGCCGCCGAACTGTTCGCCAAGGTGCGCAACGTGCAGATCGTCGCCTGCGGCACCAGCTACCACGCCGGCATGGTCACCCGTTACTGGCTGGAAGACCTGGCCGGCATCCCCTGCCAGGTGGAAGTGGCCAGCGAGTTCCGCTACCGCAAGGTCGTGGTGCAGCCCGACACCCTGTTCGTCACCATCTCCCAGTCCGGCGAGACCGCCGACACCCTGGCCGCCCTGCGCAATGCCAACGCGTTGGGCTACCTCGCCAGCCTGGCCATCTGCAACGTCGGCACCAGCTCCCTGGTGCGCGAGTCCGACCTCACCCTGCTGACGCTGGCCGGCCCGGAGATCGGCGTCGCCTCCACCAAGGCCTTCACCACCCAGCTGGTGTCCCTGCTGCTGCTCACCCTGAGCCTCGGCCAGGTGCGTGGCAGCCTGGACAAGGCCCGTGAGGCGGAGCTGGTGGAAGCCCTGCGTCGCCTGCCGACCCACCTGGGCGAAGCCCTGGCCATGGACAAGACCGTGGAGAAGGTCGCCGAACTGTTCGCCGAGAAACACCACACCCTGTTCCTCGGTCGTGGCGCCCAGTACCCGGTGGCCATGGAAGGTGCGCTGAAGCTCAAGGAGATCTCCTACATCCACGCCGAGGCCTACCCGGCCGGTGAGCTCAAGCACGGCCCCTTGGCCCTGGTGGACAGCGACATGCCGGTGGTTACCGTCGCGCCGAACAACGAACTGGTGGAGAAGCTCAAGTCCAACCTCCAGGAAGTCCGCGCCCGGGGCGGCCAACTGATCGTCTTCGCCGACCGTGAGGCCGGCATCGACAATGGCGAGGGCACCCATGTGGTGGCCATGCCGCACATCCTCGATGCCCTGGCACCGATCCTCTACACCCTGCCGCTGCAACTGCTGTCCTACTACGTCGCCGTGCTCAAGGGCACCGACGTCGACCAGCCGCGCAACCTGGCCAAGTCCGTCACCGTGGAGTGACGGGCGGCCCGCAAGGCGCCAGCGGCGGGTTTCCGGTCGCGGGTGCCTTGGCGGGGCGAGGCACGTACCTCGGTTTCCCAGGGGCGGGCAAGCCGATCGGAACGCCCTGTGCCTTGGGCGGTGCACACCCTTCGGGACTGCATCACATCCTGTTCGATGGCGGTTGACCCGAGGGGGGCGTCACTTTCTAATCCGCAGCTCAATCTTGAACATGGACCGTTTATGTCTTCCGGCGACGCCGCCTCGGCCCCTGCTGCCGCCTCTTCCGCCCCTGTACCTGCCTCCGTCCGCCGGCAGAAGCGCGCCGGCTTGCTCACCCTCAGCCTCATGGGCGCCACTCCCCTCGTCCTGCTGGCCTGGGACCCGATGTACCGTGACGTGCGGGTCTTCGACAGCCTGGCGGTCTGCGAACAGGGCACCACCCTGACCGCCGAGCAATGCCTGCGGCTGCGCGACGAGGCGTTCCGGCGCACCGTCCTGATGGCGCCGGTCTACACCAGCTTCCTGGCCTGTGAGCGCGACTTCATTCGCATCAATGCCGACTGCAAGGTTGGCGAGTGGTGCGAGGCCGACGCCGTGCAGAGCTGCACACAGGGCGTCGATGGCCTGGCCCGCCCCCAGCCGGTGGCGTTCCTGGTCAGCGATGCCCTGGTCAGGCGCCTGCGCAGTGGTGAACCGGAGGATTGGAGCGAGGTCGGCCTCGATGAACTGCAGCCGGTCTTCGGCATGAGCGAAGACACCCTCTATGGCAGCGGCAGTAGCACCAGTGGCCATTACGGTGGCTACTACGGCGGTGGCGGCCGCAACCTGCACCTGTTCACCAGCCAGGGCCAATACCTGGGGGATGAGCGCACCCGCCAGGCCAGCGTGCATCGCAGCCAGTTGCAGGCGTCCGGTTATGCCCAGCAGTTCCAGAGCGGGCAATTGCCGACGCGCCTTCAGGGCGTTGCCAGTCGCGGCGGGTTCGGCTCGACGGCCCGCAGCAGCCTGGCCATGGCCAGCGGGTAACCGATCATGTGGATACGGATTGGCCTAGTGCTTGGCTGTCTCTTCGGCAACTCGATTGCCCAGGCAGCAGGCCTGGATAGCAGCATTGGCGAGGCCGATGCGCGTCTCAAGGAACTGCGCCGGCTCATCGCCGAAAAGCCCGACCGGCTGCGGGTGCGCCTGCCGAACAGTCGCGAATGGCAGAGCCTGGAGTCCCTCGGTCTTGCCCCTACCTGCCGGGCGCCCGTGCTGGTGCGTCTTGCGGCCCCTTTACGGGCGTTTACGCAGTGCGGCGGCATAGAGGTGACCGAGGAAGGCGTGAGGTGGATGACGACCTCGATCTTCTGGACCCATGACCGTACCTGGGAGCATGGGCGGATGCTGCACATGCAGGTCAGGAGTTTCGCCCGTCAGGGCAGACCCACCGATGACGTC
The DNA here is from genome assembly GCF_003234055.1 of Pseudomonas sp. 57B-090624. Lineage (NCBI taxonomy): Bacteria > Pseudomonadati > Pseudomonadota > Gammaproteobacteria > Pseudomonadales > Pseudomonadaceae > Pseudomonas > Pseudomonas sp. 57B-090624. The sequence continues at coordinate 70,316 of NZ_QKRU01000001.1, read as the reverse complement.
GACCTGCGCGCCGAGTCGCCACTGGTCAAGGCCCTGGTGGACGCCAGGCCGCTCGAACTGGAAAAGCTCGCCGAGCTCTGGGCGACCCTGCGGCAGCAACCGTTGCCGGCCCGACCGGATGGCCAGTGGGGGGCCAGCGAGTCCTGGCCCACCGGCCTGCTGGCGTTGCATACCGATGGGCGGATCAAGCTGGCCGGCTCGAACCTGGCGGGCTTGCATGCCTGGCAGGCCTGGTGGGCGAGCCAGCCTCGGACCGATAACGTCGCTGCCCTGGTGGGGGTCGACCTGCAGCTGGGAGGCAAGTCCCCGGCCTTGCAGTTGGGCGAGTTCACGCTGGGCCAGACGCCCTTTGCGGTGGTGGTGTTGCCGGCTGACCAGCAGCCCCGCGATGAGCCTGCGCTGTGGCGTGATGACAGTTGGCAATTGCTGATGGTGCGCACCGATGGCAAATGAATACCTGAAAGCAACCCTGGTGACCGAAAATGGCGGCCCGCTCGACGTGTCGGAGCCTCGCATCGTGCGCGTCGACCCGGCCAGCGGCAGTGCCATGCTGATCGGCGCCACCCATGGGTTGACCCTGATGCTGGGCTGTATGACGCCGCTGGTGATCGGCCTGATGTTCGCCGCGCAGCTGGCCTGTGACCTGCCGCCCTGGCCCGTGGGCAACTACGAGCTGACGTTGCTGGCCTGGACCGTCCTCTGGTTGGCTTTCCTGGGCTACAGCCTGTGTGGCGGCAGCTACATGGAGACCTACCTGTTCAACCCGCAGCAGCGGCGGCTGTGGCACCTGAACAGTGGCGAGGTGCTCGACCTGAAGGCACTGGCCGAGCTGGCACGCGCCCGCCAGAAGCCAGCAGATGCCGCCGTGACCGACGCGTCACCGCAGGAGCGCCTGTTGCCCATGGCCGCCGAGCGACTGCTGGGGATCAACTGGCAACGGCTGCAAAAGCTTCAGCCCTACAGACCCAGCCCATTGCGCGCCTACTTGCGCAGTTTCTGGCCCGTGGACGCCTGGTGGATCGCGGGGGTAACGGTAGGCACCTGCCTGCTGGTCATCCTGCTGGTCGTTGGCTCGCTCGCCGGCCTGCTCCTCGCTGTAATGGCGCTGGCTGCCGCCTGGCTGGCCAGCGCCCTGGCCGGTTTCTGCCTGCAGCATCAGGCACCGAGGCGGGCCGAGGCCCTGCTGCGCGGGCGTTCAATCGAGGATGTAGTGCGGAACGAAGCGTGAGCTGTCCTGGGTGATGGCGCTGCGGTCCTCGCGAATGCCCATGCCCACGGGCCGGCCGCCGACCAGCCAGCTGCCGATGATGGGGTGCTCCCCGCCCATGCAGGGCGGCGGGCACCAGCTCTGCAGAATCGCCGGCCCCTGCTCGTAGGGGCCGGGCGTCGCCAGCTCCACACCGCCCTCGCTTTCCACCTGGATGTTCGCCCCCTCGCGGGAGAAGAACGGCTTGCGCACCCAGCGCGGGCCCAGCAGGGCCGCATCCGGCTCATCGGCGAAGCAGGCCGGGATCAGGTTGGGGTGGCCGCGATGACGCTGCCAGAGCAGCGGCAAGATCGCCTTGTTCGACAGCAGGGTCTTCCAGGCGGGCTCGATGAAGCGCGTCCGGCTGTGGGCCAGGTGGTGGGCGAAGTCCTCCTCCAGCAGCCACTCCCAGGGGTAGAGCTTGAACAGCTGGATGATCGGCTGGTCGTGCAGGTCGACGAAGCCCTTGCCGGGTACGTGGCCGATGTCGTCGATGTACAGCAGATGGGGCAGCAGGCCAGCCTGGTTGGCACAGTCGGCCAGGTAGGTGACGGTGCCCTCGTCCTCGATGTGGTCGCGGCAGCAGGCCAGGTGGAAGGGCTCACCCGCCAGGCCGATGCGCTGCAGGCGCTCGACCAGCGCATCTTGGATGAGGTTGAACTGATCGGCCCGCTCCGGCAGCACGCCACGTTCGCGGCACTGCTCCAGCCATACCCACTGGAAGAAGGCCGCCTCGTAGAGGCCGGTCGGGGTATCGGCGTTGTACTCGTAGAAACGCGCCGGGCCCTGGCCGTCGTAGGTCAGGTCCATGCGCCCGTACAGCGCCGGCTCGCGTGTACGCCAGCTGTCGCGGATCAGCGTCCAGTGCGCCTCGGGCACCGCCATGCGCCGCAACAGGGCTTCGCTCTCCACAGCATCTTCCACCAGGGCCAGGCACATGGCCTCCAGCTCGGCGCTGGGTGCCTCGATGTCGTCCTCGATCTGCTGCAGGCTGAAGCGGTAGCAGACGCTTTCATCCCAGTAGGGTTCGCCGCCGATGGAGTGGAAGTGGAAGCCGAGTGCCGCAGCTTGTTCGCACCAGTCGTGGCGCGGCGTGATGGGGTGCCTATGCATGGAACGTCCGTGTACCGCCAGGAAAATGGAGCGCCATTCTAGCGGCCAGCCAGGGCCTTGGTTGTTGATGGAGGCAGCAACCCGGTGAGGCATCCTTGTCGGCGTGCCTGCCGCAGGCTTCACCGCCGAGCTCGCCAGCGTCGGATGACCCGCAAATGGGGCGCTCATTGGGATGTCAGTCGGATGGCGTCGCGAGGCCAGGCGCCGGGCGGGGAAGGGGGCTCAGGTCCAGAGCCAGTGGATTTCCGCCACTGCGTCGTGGGCGTGCAGGCTTTCCTCGTGCTCCACGCGGACCTTGAACGCGGCCAGGCCCGGTAGCGCCCGCAGGGGCTCGGCCAGGCGCCGCGCGGCGTCCTCGCAGAACATCAGGTTGTGGCCATTGGCCAGCGCGAATGCCTGCTCGTCGGCACGCTTCACGGCTGTCTGCAGGGCCGTGCCCAGGGCGGCTTCGCAGCGGTCCACCAGCTCGATCCAGCCCGGCGCCCGCAACGGGTCCGCTGGGCGCAGCCAAAGCCGCGCCTTGCTGCGCTGGCTGTGGGGAGTGGCGGGCATGGCGGCTTCGCTGCCCAGCCATTCATGCAGTGCTTCCCAGGTGGGTGCTTGCCCGGCGAAACGTTCACTGAAGGCGCGCTGGGCCATCTGCCGTGACAGCGCCGCCGAGCACGGGCAGGTGGAGGAGTAGCCCAGTTCCAGCATGAGTTCCACGTGAAACCCCCTTGGATAGAGGCTGAGCGCGATTTCGAAGGGGTAGGCCTTGTGCCCCGACAGTGGGCTGACCAGTGCCACGCGCCTGAGCAACAGCTCGCCCGCCACCCGTAGATGCGCGGAGAGGGAGAGATTCTGGTGGCTGTCGAGGAAGCCCTGAAGCAGCGCCTGCAGGGCCGGGAGGGTCAGTTCCTCGCCGGCCAGGGCTTCCAGCGCCAGGTACAGCCGTGACATGTGGATGCCGCGTACGCCCGGGGTGTCGAGGCTGACACTGGCCTCCACTCGCGCTTGCACGGCTTGCCCGGCCACCTGCAATGGGAGACGGATGCCGGCCATGCCGACGCGGTCCAGCGGTGCGAGGGTCGCGTGGGTCTGGCTGGCCACGTCGGGTAGGGAGAGGTCGTTCATCGTCGGGCTCAGCTTGCGGAGAAAGTGATATGTTATGTTATAACACTTTAAAATCAAGCCGCCCTTGCCAAAGCCATGCACCTCATCACCAGCGAAGACGACCTGCTCAGCCAACCGGCCGAGCAGTACATGGACGACGCCCAGCAAGCTTTCTTCCAGCGCCTGCTGGAGGCCCAGCGGGACGACCTGCGCACGCGTGTCGACAACGAAATGATCGAGCTGCGGGAGATCGAGCCCGCCAGCGACGACGTCGACGTGGCCTCCCTAGAAGAACAGCGCCAGTGGCAACTGCGGCGCCTGGAGCGGGAAAAGAAGCTGCTGGACAAGATCGACAGCGCCCTGGGCCGCCTGGCCCGTGGCGAATACGGCTGGTGCCGGGAGACCGGCGAGCCCATCGGCCTGCGCCGCCTGCTGCTGCGGCCTACCGCCGAGCTGTGCATCGAGGCCAAGGAGCGCCAGGAACAACGCGAGCGCCACCGGCGCGACGCCTGATATCCCCAGAGCGGCCGCCCGAGCCGCCCAGCCTGAACCGGAGAATCCCATGACCGCCCGACTCCCCGTCACCCTGCTTTCCGGCTTCCTCGGCGCCGGCAAGAGCACCCTGCTCAACCACGTGCTGAAGAACCGCGAGAACCTGCGCGTCGCCGTGATCGTCAACGACATGAGCGAAATCAACATCGATGCCAGCGAAGTACAGCGCGACGTCAGCCTCAACCGCGCCGAAGAACGCCTGGTGGAGATGAGCAACGGCTGCATCTGCTGCACCCTGCGCGAAGACCTGCTGGAAGAAGTCAGTCGCCTGGCCGGCGAAGGGCGCTTCGACTACCTGCTGATCGAGTCCACCGGCATCTCCGAACCGCTGCCGGTGGCAGAGACCTTCACCTTCCGTGACGAGCAGGGCCAGAGCCTGTCCGATCTGGCGCGGCTGGATACGCTGGTCACCGTGGTCGACGGCGTGAACTTCCTGCGCGACTTCCACGAGGCGCAAAGCCTGGCCAGCCGCGGCGAGACATTGGGCGAGGAGGACGAGCGCTCCATCACCGACCTGCTGATCGAACAGGTGGAGTTCGCCGACGTCATCCTCATCAGCAAGATCGACCTGATCAGCCAGGCCGAGCGCGAGGAGCTCACGGCCATCCTCGCGCGCCTCAATACCCAGGCCGAGATCCTGCCCATGAGCATGGGCCGGGTGCCGCTGGAGAAGATCCTCGACACCGGCCGCTTCGACTTCGACCGCGCCGCCGAGGCGCCGGGCTGGCTCAAGGAACTGCGCGGCGAGCACGTGCCGGAAACCGAGGCCTACGGCATCGCCTCCACCGCCTACCGGGCGCGGCGGCCCTTCCACCCCGAGCGCTTCCACGCATTCCTCAATCGTGAATGGACCAACGGCCGGCTGCTGCGCTCCAAGGGCTTCTTCTGGCTGGCCAGCGCCTGGCGTGAGGCGGGCAACTGGTCCCAGGCCGGCGGCCTGATGCGTTACGGGCATGCCGGGCGCTGGTGGCGCTTCGTGCCGCGCGAGCAGTGGCCCACCGACGAAGACGGCCTGCGCGCGGTGATGAAGCATTGGGACACGGAGGTGGGCGATTGCCGCCAGGAGCTGGTGTTCATCGGCCAGGGCATCGACTTCGAGCGCCTGCATGCCGAACTGGACGCCTGCCTGCTGGATGCTGCAGAGATGGCCGTGGGGGTCGAGGGCTGGGCGCACCTGCCCGACCCCTTCGGCGGCCTGGTCGGTGAGGCGGCGTGATGGAAGCCCTGGCCCTGCGCCCGCCGCCCCGGGTGGCGATCAGCGACAACCTGGCGGTATTGGGCGAAGCACTGCGTGATGAGGTCAACCTCGCCGTGTGGGAGCGCCGTCTGCCCTTGCACATCACCGACTACGCCCAGTGCCTGCTGGGGCTCGAGGAGCCGCTTAGCGAGTCCCTGACCCTGGAGCTGGCGGACCCCGAGGCCCCCCTCGACCTGGGCAGCCTGGCCCGACGCTTCTCCGACATCGACGGGCATGCCGCCTTCCTCGCCGACGTGGCCTGGCTGGTGCGTGCCTTCGCCTGCCTGCTGGATGCCCGCCGCATCGGCCTGCGCCTGCGTCGCCTGGACCGCGCCATGTGCCCGCGCTATCACGTCGACCATGTACCGCTGCGGCTGATCACCACCTATGCCGGTGTGGGCAGCCACTGGCTGCAGGAAGGGCAGATGCCACGCAGCCGCCTGGGCGACCCCGCCGCCGAGCCGACGGCCGTGCCGGCCGGGCAGACCCTGGCGCCGGGTCATGTGGCGTTGTTCAAGGGCGAGAAGTGGCTGGGCAACGAGGGGCGAGGGGTTATCCACAGGTCGCCCGAGGTCATGCCGGGGGATGCGCGCCTGCTACTGACTCTGGACTGGCTGGCTTGACCGGCATGAAACGGGCGAAGCCATCGCGAAGCTTGGGCCGCGCAAAAAAAGGGCCACCCGAAGGCGGCCCTGTATCACCGAGGCCCTACCGGCTGTGCCGGTACGGGCGAGGTACCCAAGGCTATTGGACACCCTGGCTGTTACCGGCTGATGACGACGGGCTTTCCCAGGTGCCCTGGCTCTGCCCCTCGCAGAAGGGCTTCAGATAGCGCGCGTCGGTGGCCACGCCGTAATAGTGGATGTCCTGGCGGTAGGCGATGTTGCTCACCTGGGCGTTGCTGCACACACCGAAGGCGCCGGCCGGGCACTGGTCGGCGTAGCTCACCTCCACCTTCTGCCCAGGCATCTGCGGCTTGCAGAAGCCGTCGCGGAACAGCTGCGGCGGGATGCTGCGGTTCTGCTGGCAGACCTTCACATCGAGCTTGTCGCTCTGGCTGTGGACGATGCAGGCCTCGGCCAGCGCATCGGCGGACAGGACCAGCAGCAAGGGCAGTAGGCAGAGACGCATGAATGCAGGACCTCGGGAAAATAATGGGCGCGACTCTAGCACGAGGCTTTATTCCGAACCCGTGACGCAGCACCATAGCGCGATGCTTGCCCATATCCCCACCCACCTGGTGGCCGGCCCCCTCGGCGCCGGCAAGACCAGCCTCATCCGCCACCTCCTGGCGCAGCGCCCGAACGACGAGCGCTGGGCGGTGCTGATCAACGAATTCGGCCTGGTCGGCCTGGATGCCGCGCTGCTGGAGACCGGCGACGACGGCATCGCCCTGGCCGAGGTGGCCGGTGGCTGCCTGTGCTGCGTCAACGGCGCGCCCTTCCAGGTCGGCCTCGGCCGCCTGCTGCGCAAGGCGCGGCCGGACCGGCTGTTCATCGAGCCCTCCGGCCTCGGCCACCCCGCCGAGCTGCTGCGCCAGCTGCGCGAGCCGCCCTGGGAAGGCGTGTTGGCCCTGCAGCCGAGCCTGCTGGTGCTGGACGCCGCTGCCCTGGTCCGCGGCGATGCCCTGCCCGACAGCCAGCGCGACGCCCTCGAGGGCGCTGGCCTGCTGGTGCTGAACAAGGCCGATAACCTCGATGCCGATAGCCGCCAGCGAGTGGCCGAGCAACTGCCCCGGTTGCCACTGAGCTGGACGGTGCAGGGCCGCCTGTCCCTGGCCGAGCTGCCGGGGCTCCATGCCAAGGCCGGCGCAGCTGTGGATAACCCGGCCTTGCCCACTGGTCAGGCGGCTCCGCCCGCGCTGTGGATAAACCCTGGGCAGCCCATTATCCAGGCACAGGGTGCGGCAGATGGCTGGACCATCGGCTGGCGCTGGCACCCCTCGCAGGCCTTCGAGCTGATGCGCGTGCAGCTGTGGCTGGCGAGCCTGCCCTGGCGCCGCGCCAAGCTGGTTATCCACAGCAACGCGGGCTGGCTCTCCGGCAATGCCCTGGACGGCGCCCCCTTCCACTGGCAGGCCAGCGAGTGGCGCAAGGACTCGCGGCTGGAACTGATCTTCGCCAAGCCTCAGGACGAGGAAGCGCTCAAGGCTGGATTCGAGGCCTGCCGCCTTTTCTGATCCACGAACGAAAACGGGCCCTCGCGGGCCCGTCGTCGGGAACAAAACGGCTACGGGTTAGCGCAGCCAGAGCCACGGGGGCTCAAGGGATCAATCCTGGTTCATCCGCGAGTGGGTGCGGGTGTCCTTCATGAAGACGTACACCAGCAGCGAGCAGGCGATGCAGCCGGTCACGTACCAGTAGAAGCCGCTCTCCATGCCGACGCTCTTGAACCACAGCGCCACGTACTCGGCGGTGCCGCCGAAGATGGACACGGTCAGCGCGTAGGGCAGGCCCACGCCCAGGGCGCGGATCTCGGTGGGGAACAGCTCGGCCTTCACCACGGCGTTGATCGAGGTGTAGCCGCTGACGATGATCAGCGCCGCCATGATCAGGAAGAACGCGCCCCACCAGGTCTCGATGCTGTGCAGGGTGCTGAGGATCGGGTAGGTGAACAGGGTGCCCATCACCCCGAAGGCGATCAGGATCGGACGGCGGCCGATCTTGTCCGAGAGCGCGCCCACCAGGGGCTGCAGCAGCATGAACAGGAACAGGGTGGCGGCCGAGATCATGGTCGAGTCGTTCTTGCTCATGCCGACCGTGTTGACCAGGTATTTCTGCATGTAGGTGGTGTAGGTGTAGAAGGCCAGGGTGCCGCCCATGGTCAGGCCGATCACGGTGAACACTTCCTTGGGGTGGCGCATCAGCGTGCGCAGCAGGCTTTCCTTGGGCTTGTCCTTCTTCTTGGTGAAGGACTCGGTCTCTTCCATGCCGCGTCGCAGGAACATCGCCACCACCGCGCACAGTGCGCCGATGAAGAAAGGCACGCGCCAGCCCCAGCTTTCCAGCTGTTCGGTGGACAGGGTCTGCTGCAGCAGGATCAGCACCGCCAGCGCGATGAGCTGGCCGGAGATCAGGGTCACGTACTGGAAGCTGGAGAAGAACCCGCGACGCTCCTTGGTCGCCATCTCCGACAGGTAGGTGGCCGAGGTGCCGTATTCGCCACCGACCGACAGCCCCTGCAGCAGGCGGGCGACCACCAGCAGGACGGGCGCGGCGATGCCGATGGTTTCATAGCTGGGGGTCAGCGCGATGATCAGCGAGCCGAAGCACATCAGCAGGACCGAGGCCAGCAGGGCGGCCTTGCGCCCCTTGCGGTCGGCGTAGATGCCCATCAGCCAGCCGCCGATCGGGCGCATCAGGAAGCCTACGGCGAAGATCGCGGCGGTGTTCAGGAGCTGGGCGGTCAAATCGCCCTGGGGGAAGAAGGCCTTGGCGAAGTACAGCGAGAAGGCGGCATAGACGTACCAGTCGTACCACTCGACCAGGTTGCCGACCGAGCCGCTGAAAATGGATTTGATGCGTTGGGATGTCGTGCGGGGTGCCGCTGAGGCAGTCAGGGTGCTGGTGCTTTCCATCGTGTTTCCTCGATTCATAGTTGTTGTTGTTAGGCACGGCTATCGCCGCGCTTGGGGTGCGGGCACATAGCAGGAGCTGTGCCAGCGCCGCAAAGCGCCGGAATAGAAGGCTCGGAGGGATTACACAGGGCATTTGTGCGCGGATTGTCGCTTATCGCGAAGGGGCCATAAGCGGGATTCCGCCTATCCGTCGATGGCCAGGTAGGGGCGAATTCATTCGTCAAGCGGTGCGCCGTGCCGCCGCCCCAACCGCGCTATCCACAATGACTTTTCTGGGCAAATGAATTCGCCCCTGCATTGCCCACAATTGCTGTGGAGCCAACTGTTGGCGGGCTGTGGATAAAGCGCTAATGGCCAGGTATGGCGGTGCTTTCTTGGCTGTGCTCAGATATTGAGCAGTGCCACCTATTCGCGGTTAAACCGCTCCCATAGACTGGCGCGCGCCGGTGGGAGCGAATCTACTCGCGAAGAAATCCCCAGGTGAACGGATCAGTCCCCAGTTGCCCACAATAGCTGTGGAGCCAACTGTTGGCGGGCTGTGGATAAAGCGCTAATGGCCAGGAATGGCGGTGCTTTCATGGCTGTGCTCAGATATTGAGCAGTGCCACCTATTCGCGGTTGAAACCGCTCCAACAGACTGGCACGCGCCGGTGGGAGCGAATCTACTCGCGAAGAAATCCCCAGGTGAACGGATCAGTCCCCAGTTGCCCACAATAGCTGTAGAGCCAACTGTTGGCGGGCTGTGGATAGATCGCTTGGTGCCAATGACAGCGGGGCTTGTGAGCTTGTGCTCAGACTTTGACCAGTGCCACCCATTCACGGTTGAAACCGTTCCCACAGGCAGACGAGCCCCCGTGGGAGCGAATTTACTCGCGAAGAAATCCCCAGGCGAGCTAGTTCATCCCCAGTTGCTCACAATTACTGTGGAGCCAACTGTGAGCGGACTGTGGATATATTTCTGTATGTCAGCAACAGCGCTGCTTTCAAGCTTGTGCTCAGATATTGAGCAGTGCCACCTATTCGCGGTTGAAACCGCTCCCACAGGGAGACAAGCCCCCGTGGGAGCGAATTTATTCGCGAAGAAATCCCCAGGCGAACGGATTCATCCCCAGTTGCCCACAATGTCTGTGGAGCCAACTGTTGGTTGTCTGTGGATAAATCGCTTGGCGCCAGTAACAGCGGTGCTTTCAGGGTTGTGATCAGACTTTGATCAGTGCCGCCTATTCGCAGTTGAAACCGCTCTCACAGGCAGGCGAGCACCCGTGGGAGCGAATTCATTCGCGAAGAAATCCCCAGGCGAACGCATTCATTCCCAGTTGCCCACAATGTCTGTGGAGCCAACTGTGAGCGGCTTGTGGATAGTTTCCTGTGCGCCAGTCGCTACGGCGCTTTCAGGGCTGTGCTCAGCTTTTGACCGCCTTCAGTCCTCATCCCCCGGCAGGAACTCGCCCCGGGCCAGGCCGTGGCGCTGCATCTTCTCGTTGAGGGTGCGGCGGGGCAGCTGCAGCAGCGCCATCACCGCCTTGATGTCGCCCTTGCAGCGGGCCAGGGCCTGGCGCAGGCACTGGGCCTCGTAGGCTTCCATCAGTTCGGCGAGGGAAGGGTCGGCGCCGTCCGGGTTCCGGACCGCTGTGGATAACCCCAGGACGTGGCGCTCTGCGGCATTGACCAGTTCACGCACGTTGCCCGGCCAATCGTGGGCCAGCAGCTGCGCCAGCTCGGCGGGGGTAAGGCTCGGAACGGGGCGGCCGAGGCGCTCGCCGGCCAGGGTGGCGAAATGCTCGAACAGCAGCGGTACGTCCTCGCGGCGTTCACGCAGGGCGGGCAGCTGCAGCTCGGCGACGTTGAGGCGGTAGAGCAGGTCCTCGCGGAAGCGCCCGGCGCGCACTTCTTCCTTGAGGTCCGGCTTGGTGGCGGCGATCACCCGCAGGTCGACGCGGATGCTCTGGTTCGAACCCAGGCGCTCCAGTTGCTGCTCCTGCAGTACGCGCAGCAGCTTCACCTGCTGGGCCAGGGGCATGCTCTCGATCTCGTCGAGGAACAGGGTGCCGCCGTCGGCGTGTTCCAGCTTGCCGATGCGCTTGCCCTGGGCGCCGGTGAAGGCGCCGCTTTCGTGGCCGAACAGTTCGCTCTCGAACAGGTTCTCCGGGATGGCCGCGCAGTTCAGCGCCACGAAGGGTTTGCCGGCGCGCGGGCCGAAGTCGTGCAGGCAGCGGGCGACCAGCTCCTTGCCGCTACCCGTGTCGCCACGCAGGAGGATGTTCACCGGCGTCTGCGCCAGGTCCAGCACCTGGCGGCGCAGGTGTTCGATGGGGCGGGAGAAACCCATCAGCCGCGCATCGAGGCGGGCGCGGTCGTCCACCTGGCGGCGCAGGCGGCGGTTCTCCTGGGTCAGGCGGCGCTTGTCCAGGGCCCGGCGCAGGCTGCCCAGCAGGCGTTCGGGGGTGAAGGGTTTCTCGATGAAGTCATAGGCGCCCAGGCGCATGGCCTCCACCGCCTGGGGCACATCGCCGTGGCCGGTGACCAGCAGGAAGGGCAGCTCGCGGTCCAGCGCCTGCACCGCTTCCAGCAGCGCCATGCCATCCATGCCGGGCATGCGCAGGTCGCTGATCACCACGCCCTCGAAGTCGGCGTCGAGCCCGTCCAGGCATTCCGCCGCGCTGGCGCACAGGCGCACGGTGAAGCCCGAGAGCTCCAGCCACTCGCGCACCGCTTCGCGGATCGCGGCCTCGTCGTCGACGAAGATCAGGTTCGGGGTCATGGCTGCTCCTCGGCAGGCTCGAAGATGGGCAGGCACAGGCGGAACACCGCGCCGGCGCCGCGGTTGCCGGCGCTCAGCCGGCCACCCAGTTCATGGACGATGGCATAGGAAACCGCCAGGCCGAGGCCGAGCCCTTCGCCCACCGGCTTGGTGGTGAAGAAGGGGTCGAACACCTGGGCCAGGGTGTCGTCGGGGATGCCGCCGCCGTTGTCGGCGACTTCCAGGCACCAGTGCCCGTCCTCACGCAGCAGGGCGATCTCGATGCGTGGCTGGGCCTGGCCGGCGACCGCGTCGAGGGCGTTGCGCAGCAGGTTGACCAGCACCTGCTCCAGGCGGATGGCATCGCCGCGCACCCAGGCCGGTTGGCGCGGGTGCTGCTCGATGTGCACGGCACCGTCACGCAGACGGGGCGCCAGCAGCTGCAGGGCCTTGTCCACCACGCTGCCCAGTTCCAGGGTCTCGCGCAGGCCGCCAGGGCTCTGCCGGGCGTAGGTCTTCAAGTGGGTGGTGAGGGCGGCCATGCGTTGCAGCAGTTCGTCATGACGGCCGAGGGCATTGCGCGCCTGCTCCAGCTGCCCGCTGTCGAGCATCAGGCGCAGGCTGCCCAGGTGCATGTGCAGGGCGGTCAGCGGCTGGTTGATCTCGTGGGCGAGGGCGGCGGACATCTGCCCCAGGGCCGCCAGCTTGGCCGCCTGCACCAGACCGTCCTGGGCGGTGCGCAGGGCGGCGGTACGCTGTTCCACCAGGCGTTCGAGTTCGTCGTGGCTCTGCCGGCGCAGGCGTGCCAGGCGCCAGCGCTGGTGCAGGAACAGGGCGAGGAAGAACAGCGCCAGCCACAGCCCGCCGGCGGCCAGGCTGGCGTCGCGGGCGGTGCCGGCGACGTTCTGTGGGCGATGCAGCAGGTGCAGGGTCCAGCCTTCGCTTGGCAGTGCCTGGGATTCCCACAGGTAGTCGGCCTCGCCGTCGGGCCCCTGCACCCGGACTAGGCGGCTGCCGTCGCCGAAGTCGTCGAGGGTTCGGTGCACCAGCGGCGTCAGCGGCTTCTTGTCGTACTGGCGGGTGGAGGCCAGCTCGGCGCGCTGCGTGGCGTCGATCGGTGCCAGTTCGCGGTAGCGCCATTGCGGCTGGTTGGCGATGAAGACGATGCCCTTGGCGTCGCTGACCAGGATGGTGTCCGGGCGCTCGCGCCACTGCTGCTCGATCTCGGGGAATTCCAGCTTCACCACGATGGCGCCGAGGAAGTGTCCGGCTGCGTCGTGGATGGCGTGGGAGAGGAAGTAGCCGGGGATGCCGCTGACCACGCCCACGGCGTAGAAGCGCCCGGTGCCGTGGGTGCGGGTCTGCAGGAAGTAGGGGCGGAAGCCGTAGTTGTGGCCCACGTAGCTGGTGGGCAGGCGCCAGTTGCTGGCGGCGATGGCCAGGCCGTCGCTGCGCATCAGCTCGAGGGTGGAGGAGTGGGCGGCGTCATTGATGCGCTCCAGCTTGAGGTTGAGGCGCTGCTGCAGCTCGGGTGACAGCGGTTGCTGCAGGGCCTCGCGCAGTTCCGGGTCGAGGGCGAGCACGGCGGGCAGGGCGCGGTAGCGGTCGATGAGGGTACTCAGCGCGTCGGCGTAGAGGCCGAGCTGGGCGCCGGCCTGCTGGCCTTCCTCGCGCAGCGCCTGGCGCTCGGCGTGGCGGCCGGCCAGGTGCATCGTCAGCAGCAGGCCGGCGAAGAGCAGCAGGGTCAGCAGGGCGATGCGCAGGGAACGGGGCAGCACGGGCGGGGTCCGGGGGTCGCGACAGGCGGCGACGATAGCATGACCCGGCCCGGGCTGCGTCCGCGGTGGATCAGGGGTGGGCGTTGAACCAGGCGAGCACCTTGGACGGCGAGGCGGCGAACCATTCGTGGCCGCCCAAAGGCTCGGTGTAGCGCGCGGTCTCGATGCCCTGGTGGAGCAGGCGGTCGTAGTAGAGGTCCATGCTCCACCAGGGCACCACGGTGTCGACGAAGCCGTGCAGGAACAGCGTCGGCGGGTGGTCGGCGGGGAGCTGGTCGGGCACCACGCAGAGCGGCCCGCTGCAGGTGGCGTAGGAGCCGGACTGCACCGCCAGGGCGCGGAACCTGCCGGGGAAGGACACGGCCATGCGGCTGGTGTTGTAGCCGCCGCTGGAGATGCCGGTGGCGTACTGGCGCTGGGCGTTGAGCGGGCCGAAGTGGCCACTGGCGATGGCGGCGAGGACATTGGCGAGGAAGTCGTAGTCGGTGCTCAGCTCATAGGCCTGGGCGAGGCCGGGAATGTTGGTCTGCCAGAACAGGTCCGCCGGCGCGCTGGGGGCGATCACCGCATAGCCATTGTCCAGCAGGGCCTGTACCAGCTTGCCCTCGTAGTAGCCACCGAAGGGCAGGTTGCCGTGGTAGCTGAAGTCGTTGAGGGGGAAGAACGAGCCCTGGTAGACCAGCACCACCGGCCAGCCGCCGGCCGGCGGGGTGCCCAGGGGCGTCTGGTAGATGATCTTGCGCTGGCCGACCAGGCCGGAATCCAGCCAGGTGCTCTGGTAGGAGCAACTGACTTCGGCAGGGCGCAGCAGGGTGCGGGGGCGTTCGCTGCAGCGGGAAGCGGCCAGGGCGTGCTGGCCCAGGCAGGCGGCCAGCAGCAGGCCGCAGAGCAGGGTACGAAGGGGCATGACGGGTCTCCTATTTGTTGTTGTTCGACCGCCTTTAAATCGAAACAGAAATTCCGATTCCGTCAATAGGGCTGTTCGATATTCGTCCAGGACGCTGTGGAGGAGGGCCGTTGCAGAGCCTGTGGACAGGTTCCGCAAGGCGACGGACGGCGTGCGTTGCGCCCGTCCGCCCACAGCCTGGTCCGGCACGCCGCCCGATCCCGGCTGCGGTGCCCGAGCTGTGGATAAAAAATAATGCGGTGGCCGTCTTGCCAGCCGTAAAGCGCCGGATTAGATTATTTCGGAACCGATGTTCCGATTCCGATAAAAACAACAGCTGGAGATCATCGTGGCAAATCAAGGAAGAGGCCTGGCAGCCGCCGGCCTGGCGTTGCTCGGCGCGTTGCCCCTGGGCGGCGCACAGGCGTTTCAGGTGCGTTCCGGAGACTGGACCACCTCGCTCGACACCACCCTGGCCTACGGGCTCAGCTACCGCGTGGAGGGGCAGGACAGCAAGCTGATCGCCCGCGCCAATGGCGGTACCGGCGACAACGCCGGGCTGATCAACTCCGATGACGGCGACCTCAACTTCCGCCGTGGCGACCTCTTCTCCGAAGTGGTCAAGGCGGTGTCCGAACTCGACCTGCGCTACCAGGACCGCTTCGGCGTGTTCGTCCGGGGGCGCGCCTTCTATGACTTCGAGCTCAAGGACGACGAGCGCCGCCACCGCCAGATCAGTCATGCCGGCCTCGATGAAGCCGGCTCCAGCGCCGACCTGCTGGACGCCTTCGTCTACGGCAGCTGGACGGTGAATGACCGCGCCCTGAACGCGCGGCTCGGGCGCCAGGTGATCAACTGGGGCGAGGGGCTGTTCTACCAGAACGGCATCGGTGCCACGAACCCCGTGGACATCAATGCCCTGCGCGCGCCGGGCTCGGAGGTGAAGGAGGCGTACATGCCGACCTTCATGGCCTACGCCTCCTTCGAGCTGCGCGACAACCTCAGCGTCGAGGGCTACTGGCAACCGGGCAAGGCGTGGGAAGCCTCGAAGATCGACCCCTGCGGCACCTACTACTCGACCCTCGACGTGATAGGCGAGGGCTGCAACTACCTGTCCGTCTCGCCGCTGCAGGAAGCGGTGGCCGGTGGCCGCGCCTTCGACAACCCGGCCCTGGCCCAGGCCTACGCCGATGCCCTGGCGCCGGGCGGCCTGAACAACCTGCTCAAGGCCTACCTGCCCACCACCTTCATCCCCCGCGCCCAGGACATCGACGGCGATGACGCCGCGCAATACGGCCTCGCCCTGCGTTGGTACGTGCCGGAGCTGAACGACACCGAACTGGGCTTCTACTACCTGCGCTACAACATGCAGGTGCCCATGCTCGGGCTCACCGTCGGCCAGCCGGTGACGCTGCCCATCGTCGGTACCCTGCCCAACGCCAGCAGCTCGCGCTACTACGCCGAGTACCTGGAGAAGCGCGACCTGTTCGGCATCAGCTTCAACACCTCCATCGGCGGCGAAAGCATCTTCAACGGCCTGTCGCTGGCCGGCGAGCTGAGCTACCGCCCGGACACGCCCATCGCCCTCGGCCTCAACGAGTACCTGCCCGACGCGCTGTTCAACCCCAACGGGCTGCCCGTGGGCACGCACCTGGACGGCTACCGCGAGAAGGACATGTACCAGGCCTCGCTCGCTGCCATCTACAACTTCACCGGGGTGCTGGGCGCCGACTCGGCGACCCTGTTCACCGAACTGGTGGCCAGTCGCGTGCAGGGCCTGGAATCCGACATCGACTACTACGAGGCCACCAGCACCGCCACCGGCGCCCAGGCCAGCCTGCAGCTGACCTACACCAACGTGTTCAACCTGGTGAACCTGGTGCCGTCCTTCGGCTACCAGTACAGCATCAACGGCGTCGCGCCCCAGCTCACCAACGGTCTGGACGAAGAGGCGCAGAGCTGGTCCGCCGGGATCGACGCCATCTACAAGGAGTCGTTCACCGTCGGCACCCGCTACGTGGGCTACAGCGGCGGTGGCGTGTCGAACAAGCGCAGCGACCGCGATTTCGTCAGCTTCAACATCAAGTACAGCTTCTGAGAAGGGATTCGACGCCATGCACAGATCAGGACTTATCCACAGCGGCCTGCTCGCCGCCATGCTGCTGGCCGCGCCTCTCGTCCAGGCCCAGGTGGACGCCGACCAGGCTGCGCGCCTGGGGGCCGACCTGACCCCGCTGGGCGCGGAGAAGGCCGGCAACGCCGCCGGCACCATCCCCGCCTGGGACGGCGGCCTGGCCCGCAGCACCAGCGCCTATGACAAGAGCACGGGGTACAAGGACCCCTTCGCCGCCGACCCGCCGCTGTTCAGCATCACCGCGCAGAACGCCGAGCAGTACCGTGCCCACCTCAGCCCCGGCCAGCTGGCCATGCTCAAGCGCTACCCGGACAGCTGGAAGCTGGTGGTCTACCCGACCCGGCGCTCGGCCTCCTACCCCGAGGCGGTGTACGCCGCGATCAAGGGCAACGCCACCCGTGCGCGGCTGATCGAGAACGGCAACGGCATCGCCGACTTCAAGGTCGCCACGCCGTTTCCCATCCCCCAGTCGGGGCTGGAGGTCCTGTGGAACCACCTGGTGCGCTTCCGCGGCAACAGCGTCAAGCGCTACTACGCCCAGGCGGTGCCCCACGCCAGCGGCGACTACTTCATGACCCGCATCGAAGACCTGTTCCTGTTCAACCAGGATGCCGGCGACTACAGCAAGGACAACGGCAACGTGCTGTTCTACTTCCGCCAGTCGGTGCTGGCGCCGGCGCGCCTGGCCGGCACCGAGCTGCTGGTGCACGAGACCGTCAACCAGGTGAAGGAGCCGCGCCTGGCCTGGCTCTACGCCGCCGGCCAGCGCCGCGTGCGGCGCACGCCGAACGTGGCCTACGACTCCCCCGGCACCGCCTCGGAGGGCCTGCGCACCACCGACAACTTCGACATGTTCTCCGGTGCACCGGACAAGTACGACTGGAAGCTGGTGGGCAAGGAAGAGCTCTACGTGCCCTACAACAGCTACCGCTTCGCCTCGCGCAGCAGCAAGTACGCGGACATCGTCCAGGCCGGCCACGTCAACCCCGACCTGCTGCGCTACGAGCTGCACCGCGTCTGGCACGTGCGCGCCACCCTCAAGGACGGCCAGCGCCACCAGTACAAGCAGCGCGACTTCTATTTCGACGAGGACAGCTACCAGATCCTCCTGGTGGACCACTACGACAACCGCGACCAGCTGTGGCGGGTCGGCGAGTCCTACACCATCAACCTCTACGACCAGCCGCTGGTATGGACCAAGGGCGACGCCGTATATGACCTGATCGGCGGGCGTTATGTAATCGGCATATTGTCCAACGAAGAACCGGCGGATGAATTCGATATAGCGCTGAAAGCGTCCGACTTCACCCCGGCACAACTAAGGCGGGACAGCCGGCGTTAAACCCGGCGAACTTCCAGGTAATTGCAGACGAGCTGGGAAAGTTCCCCCGGGACAACTTCCCGGGGGGTGACGCCGAGGGTGCCGACCATGGTCAGGTAATTGAGGCTGGCGAGCAGCATGTGGGCCGTCAGGTCGGCGGCCTGTTGCGGTTGCCGATGGCCGATCTGCTGCGGGTGGGCGAGGACGATGCGGCAGAAGGCCTGGCCGATGTAGGCATTGAGCTGGTGGAAGCGCTCGCGGAACTGCACGTCCATCGAGCTACGCCGGATCAGGGCGCGGAGCAGGCCCTCGCTGCCATCGAAAAGACGCGTCACGCCTTCGATGAAACCCTCGATCTGCGTGGTCAGCGGGAGGCCGTCGAGGTTGGCGATGACGGTGTCGACGGCGTCCCGGCTCTGCTCGACGAAGCGCTCGTGGACGGCATAGAGCAGCACGTCCTTGTCACCGAGCAGGCGATAGAAAGTGCCCACCGAGGACTCGGCGAGCTGGGCGATCTGGGAAATGCCGGTTTCTTCGAAACTGTCGTTGGCGAGCAGTTCGGCGGCGACGTTGAGGTAGCGTTCCAGGGCCTTTCTGCTGCGTGCCTGGGTCGGACTGGCAATGCTGTACATGGTGGTTTCTCGAGTCGGCGCTGGGCGATTCTAGGAGGTTTGGAAGGACAAAGGCAAACACCGGAAACTTGTTCGTCGGGCGCCTCGGAAGTTATCCGATCAACCAACTTTTCATCGGTCCGTTTAATAAGGAACGGCGCCTTTTTATTGGCCGATGATTATTCGAAAGGGAATTAACTCGACCATGGAACAGATCAACTTGTCGGGCGGGCGTTTCAACTATATCCGCCAGGGAGAAGGGGCCGCCGTGCTGCTGGTGCATGGCCTGGGGTCGTCCCTGGAGGACTGGCAGCCCCAGGTCGAGGCGCTGTCGCGGCACTTTCGCGTCTACGCCCTGGACCTGCGCGGCCACGGCGCCAGCGAGCCGCTGCGGGCACCGGTGAGCATGGCCGAGCTGGCGGCCGACGTGGCCGAGTTCATCGTCGCCATGGACCTGGAGCCGTGCATCCTGGTGGGCATCTCCATGGGCGGCATGATCACCTTCCAGCTGCTTGCCGAGCACCCGCACCTGGTGCGCGCGGCGGCGGTCATCAACAGCTCGCCGTGCTTCCCCCTGGACAGCTGGCAGGTGCGTTGGCAGGTGCTGCTGCGCTTCGCCCTGGTGCGGTTGTTCGGCCCGGCGGGGATGGCGCGGCTGCTGGCCGGCAAGCTGTTCCCCAAGCCGGAGCAGGCGGCGCTGCGCCAGCAGGTGATGGCGCGCATCGCCGGCAACGACCGGCGCTCCTACCTGCACGCGATGGGCGCCATCCCGGGTTGGTCGGCGTTGCCCGGGGCCCGCCGGGCGAACACTCCGCTGCTGGTGATCAGCGGTGACCGCGACTACACCCCGGTGGCCGCCAAGGCGGCCTACGTCGCCCAGTTGCGCAACGCACGCCTGGAGGTGATCGCCGACTCCGGCCACGCCACGCCGCTGGACCAGCCCGAGGCACTGAACCGCCTGCTGGACGCCTTCGTCCGCGAACACGCGGCCATCTGAAGGCAACGGCTGCGCCGGAGGCGGCCCGGCGGATAAACTGCGCGTTCTTTCCTTCGAGTGCGTTGCGATGCTGCTGTCCGCCTGGTCCCACCCGAGTTCCGTCGGCTTCACCCTGCGCGGCTGGCACAGCCAGCCCAGCGGCAAGCCCCTGCTGCACTTCCTCCATGGCAACGGCTTCTGCGGCCGCGCCTACACGCCGCTGCTGGAAGCCCTGAGCGAGGACTTCGACCTCTGGCTGTGCGATGTGCAGGGGCATGGCGACAGCGACCACGGCGGGCGTTTCCTCGGCTGGAACCGCAATGCCGAACTGGCGGTGGAAGCCTTCGAGGCCGGGCGCGGCATCTTCGGCGATGCCCCCCGCTTCGCCCTCGGCCACAGCTTCGGCGGCGTGCTCACCAGCCTGGTGCTGGCGCGCCACTCCGGGCTGTTCCAGCGCGCGGTGCTGCTCGACCCGGTGCTCTTCACCCCGGCGATGATCGGGGTCATGGCCTTCTCCGAAGTGCTCGGCCTGCATCGCCGCACCACCATGGCCAAGCGCGCCCGAGCCCGGCGCAACCACTGGACCGATCGCCCGGCCGCCTTCGCCGCGCTGCACGGGCGCGGCATCTTCAAGGGCTGGACGGACGCGGCCCTGGGTGCCTACGTGGAGCACGCGCTGAAGGAGGTGGACGGCGGTGTCGAGCTGAAATGCCGACCCAGCCGCGAGGCGGAGATTTTCAGCTCCTGCCCCAAGCGCCTGTGGCCATCGCTGACACGCATCGTCACGCCGACGCGGATCTTCCATGGCCAAACGAGCTATCCCTTCGTCGCCCGCTCGGTGGCGCGGATCAGCGCCCTCAATCCCCACGTCGGCGCCCAGGTGGTGGAGGGCGGGCACTGCTTCATGCAGGAGTTTCCCGACGCCGCCGCCGAGCGCGCGGCCGATTTCCTCCTGCAGCGATGAGCGACGCGGCGCGGGAGCGGGTCTGGCTGGCGCTGTCCGGGCTGTGGCTGGACACGCAACGGGATGAGGCCGACCTGCGCGTGATCGCCGACACGCTGCGCGCCAGCGCCCTGCCCCCGGCCGAGCTGGAGGCCATCTACCTCTACGAGGTGGCACCGGTGGTCTGGTTGAACGCCTGGAGCGTGGCGGGGGAGTGGATCGGCTTCGATCCCGAATGGCTCTTCGAGCATTGCCGGGTTAACCGGGCGCGACGTGCCAGCCGCTGGTTCCGCTGGCGCTGCCGGCTACTGCGCTGGCCGATGACCTACACCAACCGCGAGCAGTGGCAGCAGGTTATCCACAGGCTGGTCGAAGGCGCCTGATCGCGAGGTTTATCCACAAGCACGCGCTGTGGAAAACCGCAGCGTCATTCGACGTGGCGCTGCTCGTCCGGGCGCGGGTGGCTGCGCCGCCAGTCGCTGATCTGGATGACGTTGCCTTCGGAGGCGACGGGCGGCTGGAAGGGGTGGGCGTCCAGCTCGATGCGGCCACCGTGGTTGCCGAACATCTGGATGGTCCCCGTGAGGCGTTGCTCGCCGGTGACGGTGAATTCGAAACCGTAGATCCGCGCCAGGCGCCGATGGCCCCTGGCGTCGCGGACGATGGCGAGGCGCTGCAGGGCGACGTTGCCGTCGAGCAGCTCCACGTCGAAACGCGTGCAGTATTGCTTCACCAGCGCCAGTGCGCGCTCGCGAATGCCGTGGCCGCGCCAGAGCCAGGCGGCACCGGCGGCGAAGAGCAGGAACAGGAAGACATCGCCCAGACTGATCATGATCACTCCCCTGGAATGCTCAGAAGCTTAACCCATCCTTGGCGATTTCAGCGGGCCAGTTCGACACGGTTGCGACCGTATTGCTTGGCGCGGTAGAGGGCCGCGTCGGCGGCCGCCTGCAAGCGCAGGAGATCGCCGTTCGGCGGGCTGCCGGCCAGGCCGATGCTGACGCTGACGCTCAGGGCGGTGCCGTTGGCGTCGATGCGCAGGTGCTCGACCGCTTCGCGCAGGCGATCGAGGAAGGCGCGGGCGGCCTCGAGGGTCGTGTCGGGCAGCAGGAAGACGAACTCCTCGCCGCCGAAGCGCGCGAACAGGTCGGTGCTGCGTGCCTCGCGCTGGCACAACTGGCTGAACGCGCAAAGCACCAGGTCGCCGGCGGCGTGGCCGTGGGTGTCGTTGATGCGCTTGAAATGGTCGAGGTCGAGCATCGCCAGGCACAGGGGCTGCTCCTGGCGCCGCGCGCGTTGCAGCTCCTGCTCGGCGCGGGCCTGGAAGGCGCGGCGGTTGAGGGCGCCGGTCAGCGGATCGGTGGTGGCCTGCAGGCGCAACTGCTCCTCCAGGGCCTTGCGGTGGCTGACGTCGCGCACCTCCATGAGCTGCTGGCCGCTGCCGTCGAGGTTGGTGACCGCCAGCTCGGCCGGGAAGGTCGAGCCATCACGGCGCAGCGCGAGCGCGTCGGCGGGGGCGCCGTCCCCACGGGCGAGCAACTGGCCGATGCGCGCCCGCTCGGCCTCGACGAACAACTGCTCGGGCGCCTGCCGCTGCAGTGCTTCGCGCGGCTGGTCGAAGAGCGCCTCGAGCGTCGGGTTGCTGTCGAGGATGCGCCCGTCCTGCAGCACCAGGACGCCGGCGCTGGTCACCCCCATCAGCCGTTCGAAACGCTGCGCGCTGGCCTCGGCGTGGCGGGCGTTGCGCTGGCTGTCGAGGAGGATGCGGCGCATGGTCATCAGCGCCAGGCCGAGCAGCGCGATGACCCAGAGCGGGATGCCGAAGTTGTAGGGCAGCAGGTAGGCCATGGAGCGGGTCACGTCGGCGTGCTCGACGGCATTGAGCCAGTCGTGCACGGCGATGGCGCCGCGCAGCAGGGTGACCAAGGCGTAGCCGAGCAGGACGATGCCGACGCAACGGCAGACGACGCGCAGCTCCGCATCGCGCGGGTGGCGCAACAGGGCGCTGGCGGCCTGCAGCGGCAGTAGCCCGCCGATGCCGGCGTAGATGGCGATGAGCAATTCGCTGTTCAGCGGCGCCACCCACCAGTGCCAGCTGTTGGCGGCGGCCATCAGCCCGGCGCTGGCGGGCACCGTCCACCAGGGCAGCGGGCGGCCGAGGAAGCGGAACACCCCGAGCATCAGCACCGCCTCGCCCGCCAGCTGCGTGGCGTTGCCGAGCACGTTCAGCGGGCGGTTGCCGGTGGCGACGAAGACGAAGAAGGCGAGGATGCCGAGGATCAGCAGCCAGGCGCCGGCCATCCACAGGCCCGGGCCGCGGTAGGGCCGCGAGAAGTACCACAGGCCGGTGCAGGCGACGGCGCTGCCGAGCATCAGGTTGAGACCCAGCAGCATCGGCGAAAAATACAGGGATTCCATGGTGGCTCTGGCGGCGGAGGATGGGAGAATCTTGCCATCATGGTAGTGAGCCTGTCGCCGTAAGCCAGGCCCGTCCTCCCACCCGTCGAGCCCAGGGTTCACCCAATGTCGCGAACGCCCCATCTCCTCAGCATCCAGTCCCATGTGGTCTTCGGCCACGCCGGCAACCGCGCGGCGGTGTTTCCCGTCGAGCGTCTCGGGGTCAATGTCTGGCCGCTGAACACCGTGCAGTTCTCCAACCACACCCAGTACGGGCAATGGACGGGCGAGGTGCTGCCGCCGAACCAGGTGCCGACGCTGGTGGAGGGCATCGCCGCCATCGGCGAACTGGGCAATTGCGACGCGGTGCTCTCGGGCTACCTCGGCAGCGCGGCCCAGGGGCGCGAGATCCTCGAGGTGGTGGCGCGCATCAAGCGGGCCAACCCCCGTGCCCTGTATCTTTGCGACCCGGTGATGGGCCACCCGGAGAAAGGCTGCATCGTGGCGCCTGAGGTCAGCAGCTTCCTCCTCGAGGAAGCCGCCGCCGTGGCCGACCTGCTGTGCCCCAACCAGCTGGAGCTGAACAGCTTCGCCGGCCGTCGCCCCACCTCGCTGGAGGATTG
Organism: Pseudomonas sp. 57B-090624; assembly: GCF_003234055.1. NCBI lineage: Bacteria > Pseudomonadati > Pseudomonadota > Gammaproteobacteria > Pseudomonadales > Pseudomonadaceae > Pseudomonas > Pseudomonas sp. 57B-090624. The sequence goes on along the minus strand of NZ_QKRU01000001.1, from coordinate 47,090 downwards.
CGTGGGCATGGCCCGGGCGCTGCTTGCACGCGGGCCGAAGGCGATCCTGGTCAAGCACCTGGACTACCCGGGCCGCGCCGCCGAGGACTTCGAGATGCTGCTGGCCAGCGCCGAGGGCACCTGGCACCTGCGCCGCCCGCTGCTGGCCTTCCCGCGCCAGCCGGTGGGCGTGGGCGACCTCACCTCCGGGGTGTTCCTGGCGCGCCTGCTGCTGGGTGACGACACGCGCGGCGCCTTCGAATTCAGCGCCGCCGCGGTGCACGAGGTGCTGCTGGAGACCCAGGCATGCGGCAGCTACGAGCTGGAACTGGTGCGCGCCCAGGACCGCATCGCCCACCCCCGGGTGAGGTTCGAGGCCCGGCGCCTGGGCTGAGGGGGAAATTGCCGCCGCCCGCTGCGGCCATCTGACTCAGCCGCTATGCTTCAACCCGTGGCGGCGTGCGGCTAGCATGGCGCCCGCTCTTCACCCCCTCGATTCCGGGACGGCAGCAGTGGCTCGACACACGACAATCCGCAGCGGCGCCTGGCTTGGCCTTCTGGCCATGCTGCTGGTGTTCGCCGGTCCGTTGCTGTCCCAGGCCCGTGCCATGGACCACCAGGGCGTACCGGCCTGGATGGGCGAGCTGGCCTGTTCCGCCGAGCATGGCACCGCACCGAAGGCGCCGGGCGAGCCCGGCCACGAGGTGGTCTGGGCCAAGTGCGGCTACTGCACCCTGCTGCTCAATTGCCCGGCGCTGAGTTCCGCGCCGCTGGTGGCCGCCGCCCTGGCGGACCTCGCCCGGGCGCCTCGCCTGGCCCCGGTCGATGCCGGCCATGCCGGCTCGGCGGTCTTCCCCGGCTCACGCTCCCGCGCGCCGCCCGTCGCCCTCGCCTGATCCACGCACCGCGCCATCCTTCCCCGCCTGCTCTGGGCGAGTCGGCTGGCGACAAGCCTCCGCCGCGCCAGCCACGTCGCTGCGCGCGAACCCAGAGAGGCGCTTTCTAGGCGAGCACAACCATGAGCAAACCTGCAGTCTCGTTCTACAACCTGGCCTGGCGCTGGCATTTCTACGCCGGCCTCTTCGTCATCCCCTTCATGATCCTGTTGTCGGTCACCGGCAGCATCTACCTGTTCAAGCCGCAGCTCGACGCGCTGATGTACGCCGACCTGCTGCGGGTGCAGCCGGGCCACCACGCGCTGGACGCCGACGCCCAGCTGCAGCGGGTGCGCGAGGCTTATCCACAGGCCAGCGTCAGCCAGTACCTGCCGCCGGTGGATGCCGGGCACAGCGCCCAGTTCGTCATCGCCGACGGCGGCCGCGACCTGAACCTGTTCCTCGACCCCTACAGCGGCAAGGTGCTGGGCACCCAGGACGCCTTCTGGAACCTGCAGGCGGCCACCCGCGCCCTGCACGGCGAGCTGATGATCGGCACGGTCGGTGACCGGCTGATCGAACTGGCCGCCGGCTGGGGCATCGTCCTGGTGGTGTCGGGGCTCTACCTCTGGTGGCCGCGAGGGCGGTCCGGCGCCGGCGTGCTGTGGCCGCGCCTGTCCGCGCGCGGGCGCCTGTTCTGGCGCGACCTGCACGGCGTCACCGGCTTCTGGGGCAGCCTGCTGCTGCTGTTCATGCTGCTCACCGGCATGACCTGGACCGGTTTCTGGGGGGCGAGCTTCGCCGATGTGTGGAACCGCTTCCCCGCCGCCATGTGGAACGAGGTGCCGAAGTCCGGCGAGCTGGCGCGCAGCCTCAACAGCGCCAGTGACCAGACCGTGCCCTGGGCGGTGGAGAACACGCCGTTGCCCGAATCGGATGCCCATGCCGCCCACCGTGGCCACGCCGGGCACGACGGGGCACAGGCCGGCGAAGCCCCGAGCATCCCGCTGCAGCGGGTGGTCGACACCGCCCGCGAGCGCGGCGTGGTGCCCGGCTACGGGATCACCCTGCCGACCACGCCCACGGGCGTGTTCAGCATCGCGGTGTTCGCCGACGATCCGCGCAACGACGCGACCCTGCACCTGGACCGCTACAGCGGCAAGGTGCTGGCCGATGTGCGCTGGAAAGACTATGGCGCTGTGGCCAAGAGCGTGGAGATGGGCGTGATGCTGCACGAGGGCCGCTTCTTCGGCCTGGCCAACCAGCTGCTGATGTTCGCCGTGTGCCTGATGATCCTGCTCAGCGCGATCAGCGGCCTGGTGCTCTGGTGGAAGCGCCGGCCCAGTGGCCGCCTCGGCGTGCCGCCGCTGCCCCATGGCCTGCCCCTGTGGCGTGGCGCGGTGGTGGTCATGCTGGTGCTGGGAGTGGCCTTCCCCCTGGTGGGCCTGTCCCTGGTGCTGGTCTGGGCCCTGGACCGGCTGGTGCTGTCGCGCTTCGGCGGCGACCGGGTGATGGCGGGCTGATCCCGTCACGATTCTTCACGGGCGTTCGCGTGGCGGGCGCCCAATCTGCTTATCGATGGAGTTGAACATGCACAAGACACTGCTGACCCTGATCGCCCTGCTGGGCTTCGTCCCCTTCGCCCAGGCCCACGAATACGAACTGGGCAAGCTGCACATCGAGCATCCCTGGGCCCTGGAGGTGCCGCCGGTCTCGCCCAACGGCGCGGCCTACCTGGTGGTGCACAACGGTGGCGACACGCCGGACCGCCTGCTGGGCGCCGACACCCCGCGCGCGGCCAAGGCCGAGGTCCACGAGCACGCCCACGTCAACGGCATGATGAAGATGCAGCAGGTGCAGGGCGGCCTGGTCATCCCCGCCGGTGGCGAGGTGCGCCTGGAGCAGGGCGGCTACCACCTGATGCTGTTCGGCCTGAAGCAGCCGCTGAAGGACGGCGAGCGTTTCCCGCTGACCCTGCACTTCGAGAAGGCCGGCGACCTGCAGGTGGAGATCGCCGTGCAGAAGGACGCGCCCGCCAAGGCCGACGGGCAGATGCAGCACATGGACCACGGCGCCCACCAGCACGCCGAGTGACGGCCCGCGCCGCCGTCAGGCCGCGACCGGTGCGTCCGGCGTGGCCTGGTCGGCGGCGACGCGATCGATCATGGCGCGGGCGATCTCGCGCTCGCCCATGATCACCAGGTCCGCGCCGTTCTGCTCCAGGTGCTCCACCTCGGCGTCGAAGTGGGCACGGGCGATGATGGTCAGTCGCGGGTTCACCGCACGGGCCTGCTGGGCGATCTGCCCGGCCTCGAAACCATTGGGGATCGCCAGCAGCAGCCAGCGCGCCCGCGCCAGCTGCGCCAGTTCCAGCACCTCGGGTCGCGCCGCGTTGCCCAGCACCGCGCTGATGCCCGACTCGCGCAGCTCATCCAGCCCCGCGCGGCTGTCCTCGATCACCACCAGTGGCGTGCCGGCCTCGCGCAGGCGCAGGGCGATCTTGCGGCCGACGCGGCCGTAGCCGATGAGGATGGCGTGGTCGTGTTCCTCGATGGCGGGCGGTACGTCCTCGACCGGTGCCTGCTCCGGCGGCAGCTCCGCCGCCTTGCGGTCCTGGCGCGCCTGCCAGCGGCCGATGGCGATGAACAGCAGCGGGTTGACCAGGATCGACAGGATGGCGCCGGCCAGCAGCAGGTCGCGGCCGGTCTGCGGCATCAGCTCCAGGTCCAGCCCGAGGCCGATGAGAATGAAGCTGAACTCGCCGATCTGCGCCAGGCTGGCGGAGATGGTCAGGGCGGTGCTCTTGGGGTGGCCGAAGGCGCGCACGATGACATAGGCCGCCACCGACTTGCCGAGCACGATCACCAGGAAGGTGGCCAGCACCGGCAGCGGCTCGCGGATCAGGATCAGCGGGTCGAAGAGCATGCCCACCGAGACGAAGAACAGCACCGCGAAGGCGTCGCGCAGGGGCAGGGTCTTCTCGGCGGCGTCGTGGCTCAGCTCCGACTCGTTGAGCACCATGCCGGCGAAGAAGGCGCCCAGGGCGAAGGACACGTCGAAGAGGATCGCCGAGCCGTAGGCGATGCCCATGGCGATGGCCAGCACGGCGAGGGTGAACAGCTCCCGCGAGCCGGTGCCGGCGACTTTGGCCAGCACCCAGGGGATCAGGCGGCGGCCCACCACCAGCATCAGCACCACGAAAGCGGTGACCTTGCCCAGGGTCAGCAGCAGCTCGACGCCGAGACTGATTTCGCCACCGCCATGGGCCTTGCCGCCGAGCATGCCGGAGAGCGCCGGCAGCAGCACCAGGGTCAGCACCATCACCAGGTCCTCGACGATCAGCCAGCCCACGGCGATGCGGCCGCGCTGGGTGTCCAGCAGCTGGCGCTCCTCCAGGGCCCGCAGCAGCACCACGGTGCTGGCCACCGACAGCGCCAGGCCGAACACCAGCCCGCCGCCCAGGGGCCAGCCGAGGCCCCAGGCCAGGCCCATGCCCAGCAGGGTGGCGACGGCGATCTGCACCACGGCACCGGGGATGGCGATGTTCTTCACCGACATCAGGTCCTTGAGGGAGAAGTGCAGGCCGACGCCGAACATCAGCAGGATCACCCCCAGCTCGGCGATCTCCTGGGACAGTGCCTGGTCGGCGACGAAGCCCGGGGTGAAGGGGCCGGCCAGTACGCCGGCCAGCAGGTAGCCCACCAGCGGCGAGATGCGCAGGCGGTTGGCCAGGCTGCCGAGCAGGAAGGCCAGCACCAGGCCGGCGGAGAGGGTGGCGATCAGCGGTGTGTGGTGGGGCATGCGGCGGCTCCTTGCACGCAGGGAACGACCCGGCCGCAACGGCGGCTCGCGGCGCTGCGGGGAGTGGTTCGAAGGTGGTTCACGGGGCCTGGCCCGTGGCGAACGCGGCTGCCGCCGCGTGCGTCAGGTTAGCCGTTGGCTGACGGTGATTGTATGAAAAGTCCGTCAGATTATTTTTCAGGATGTAGCGGTGCTCTCGCTGCCGTTCTCGCGCAGCTCGCGGTAGCGGCGCTCCATCTCCTGGCGGATCTGCCGCCGTTGCTGGCCCTGGACGAAACGGCGCTTCTCCTCGGCGGTCTCCGGCTGGCGGGGCGGTACCGGGGCCGCCTTGCGGTCGTCGTCCAGCGCCACCATGGTGAAGAAGCAGCTGTTGGTGTGGCGCACCGAGCGCTCGCGGATGTTCTCGGTCACCACCTTGATGCCGATCTCCATGGACGTGGTGCCGGTGTAGTTCACCGAGGCGAGGAAGGTCACCAGCTCGCCCACGTGCACCGGCTCGCGGAACACCACCTGGTCCACCGAGAGGGTCACCACGTAGCGCCCGGCATAGCGGCTGGCGCAGGCGTAGGCGACCTCGTCGAGGTACTTGAGCAGGGTGCCGCCGTGGACGTTGCCGGAGAAGTTGGCCATGTCCGGGGTCATGAGGACGGTCATCGTCAGTTGCGCGTTGCCGGGTTCCATGGAGGGGCTCTGTCTCGGGGCTGGGAAGTGAAACTGTAGACGCAGCGAGACAGAGACGGAGCACAGGGACAGCGCCTGTGGATAAACACCTGGCCGCACTCCGCCCCGTAGGATGGGTAGAGCCCCGCGAAACCCATGCTGCCCGCCCGACGCCGACGTCATGCCGGTACTCGGAATTGATGGGTTTCGCTCCGCTCTACCCGTCCTACGAGTTGCGGTTTGCGGCTGGTGGGGCTGTGGATAAGCAACTTGTCCACAACCCCATGTATCAGGCGTGGGTCAGGTACCAGCGCCAGTCCTGCTCGCCCACCTCGCTGACGAACTGGCGGAACTCCTCCCATTTGATGGCGAGGAAGATGTCGAGGAAGTCTTCGCCGAGCGCCTCCTTCGCCCAGGCCGAGCGCTCCAGGGTGCGCAGGGCGGTGAGCCAGTCGGTGGCCAGGGTTTCGCGGGCCTGTTCGTAACCGTTGCCGGTGATGGCCTCGCCCGGGTCGATCTGCTCGCGGATGCCTTTATGGATGCCCGCCAGCAGCGCGGCAGCGGCCAGGTAGGGGTTGGCGTCGGCGCCGCAGATGCGGTGCTCGACGTGGCGGCTCTGGGCCGGGCCACCGGGCACGCGGAAGGACACGGTGCGGTTGTTCACCCCCCAGCTCTTGGCCAGCGGCGCGTAGCTGTTGGCCTGGAAGCGCCGGTAGGAGTTGGCGTTGGGGCAGAAGATCGCCAGGGCGTCGTCGAGGGTCGCCATCATCCCGCCGATGGCGTGGCGCAGCAGCGGGGTGCCGTGCGGGTCCTCGCTGGCCATCAGGTTGTTGCCCGCCTCGTCGGCCAGGCTGACGTGCAGGTGCATGCCGCTGCCGGCCAGGTCGCCGAAGGGCTTGGCCATGAAGCAGGCCACCAGGCCGTGCCTGTTGGCCACGCCCTTGACCAGGCGCTTGTAGCGCACGCCCTCGTCGATGGCCTGGAGTGCGTCGAAGCGGTGTTCCAGGGTCAGTTCCAGTTGGCCGGGGGCGTACTCGGAGATGGCGGTGCGCAGCGGCAGGCCCTGGGCCTCGCAGGCGGCGTAGAGGTCGTCGAGGAAGGGCTGCAGCTGCTCCAGTTCGTACACGCCGTAGACCTGCGGCGCCTGCGGGCGTACGCCATTGGCCTGCAGCGCCGGCTGCGGGCGGCCGCCGGCGTCACGGGCCTTGTCCAGCAGGTAGAACTCCAGTTCCACCGCCATCACCGGGTGGTAGCCGTCGGCCTTGAGCCGGTCGATGGCGCGGGCCAGTACATGGCGCGGGTCGCCGGGCGTGGCCGGCAGGCCCTGGGTCGGGTGCATGCTGACCTGCACCTGGGCGGTGGGGCTGCTGCGCCAGGTTTGCAGGGCCAGGGAGCCGGGCACCGGGTAGGTCCAGCAGTCGGCGTCGGCCACTTCCCAGACCAGGCCACTGGCTTCCACATCCTCGCCCTGGATGGTCAGCGAGAGGATGGAGCTGGGCAGCGGGCGACCGTTCTCGTAGATGGCCAGCAGCTCGTCGCGGTGCAGCAGCTTGCCGCGCGGGATGCCGTTGGCGTCGAACAGCATCAGTTCGATGCTGCGGACCTCGGGGTGGCGTGCGAGGAAGTCACGGGCTTCCTGGGGGTCGGCGAATCGCATGGGGGTTCTCGCGTTCAGAGTCGGGCGCCGGGGATGGCCAGGAGCTCGGCCAGGGCCTGGTCGAGGGTGGTGATCAGGCGGTCGACGTCGGCCTCGGTGGTGGCCGGGCAGCACAGGGTCATGTTGTGGAACGGGGTGATGAGGATGCCCCGGTTGATCAGGTAGAGGTGCAGGGCCATCTGCAGGCTGTCGTGGAAGGCGGCCTCGGCCTCGGCACCGGTGCGCGGCGAGGTGGCGCAGAACTGGAACTCGCAGCGGGCGCCTAGCTCGGTCACCGACCAGGCCAGGCCGTGCTTGTGGATAAGTCCACGGAAGCCTTCGGCCAGGCGCGCCGCCAGGGGCAGCATGTGGTCATAGGCGGCCGGGGTCATCACCTGTTCCAGGTTGGCGCGCATGCAGTGCATGGCCAGGGCGTTGGCCGAGAGGGTGGTGCCCATGCCGCTGTGGCCGTGGCCGCCGGACTGTTCGCTGGCGTGCTTGCGGGCCAGCTTCATGGCCTGGGCCATCTCGGCGGTGCAGCCGTAGACGGAGCAGGGCACACCGCCGGCGATGGGCTTGCCGAGGGTGATGAAGTCCGGCTGCAGGTTCCAGGCGCGGGTGCAGCCGCCGGGGCCGGTGGAGATGGTGTGGGTCTCGTCGATGATCAGCAGGGTGCCGTGGCGGCGGGTCAGCTCGCGGAGCTTCTCCAGGTACCCGGCATCGGGCAGGACCATGCCGATGTTGGTCATCGCCGGTTCGCAGAGCACGGCGGCGACGTCGTTCTGCGCCAGGGCCTGTTCCAGCGCGTCGAGGTCGTTGAAGGGCACGGCGCGGCTGGTCTTGGCCAGGTTGCGCGCCTGGCCGATCAGGCCGCTGCGGTGCACGGTGCGGCCATCGCGGTGGCGCACCATGACGTCGTCGACGGTGCCGTGGTAGCAGCCGTCGAACACCAGCAGCACGTTACGCCCGGTGATGGCGCGCACCCAGCGGATGACGAAGCGGTTGGCGTCGGTGGCGGTGGTCGCCACCTGCCAGTAGGGCAGGCCGAAGCGCTCGGCCAGCAGTTCGCCGGCGACCACGGCGTCCTCGCCCGGGAGCATGGTGGTGAGCCCGCGCGCGCCCTGCTCGGCGATGGCACGGGCGATGGGCTCGGGGGAGTGGCCGAACATGCTGCCGGTGTCGCCCAGGCAGAAGTCCACGTATTCGTGGCCGTCGACGTCATGGAAGCGCGCGCCCTGTGCGCGCTCGACGAAGAGCGGGCAGGGCGTCGACCAGTCGCTCATCCAGTGCATGGGCACGCCGCCGAACAGCGAGTGGCGGGCACGCTCGGCGAGCGCCAGGGATTTGGGGTTGTGGGCGATGAAACGGGCACGCTCGGCGGCGGCGAAGGTTTCAACGGCGGATTCTGCAATGCCACTGGCGGTCATGTTTGAACACCTCGTTCGAATTTCCGCACATCCTGTTTTGTGATCACAGATATGTCAATAGCTGGACTGTTCATGGCAAAAGCCTATGATCGAACTGATTTTGTGATCACACTATCGGCAGGCCTGTCGATCTTGTCCCCAGGCGGTCGCTGCGCTTGCAGTGCGCCCGGGCAGTTATCCATAGGCCTGGCCATCCGTCCATCCAGGAGATCCACCAGCATGCGCAACTGCAGCCTGACCCTTGCCCAACTGCCGGCACCACCGGCCATTCAGGAGTGACCCATGGCCGACAACCTGCAGGAACAGCTTTACCTACGACTGCGTGAAGGCTTGCTGGCGGGGCGTTTCCAGCCCGGCGAGCGCCTCAAGATCCGCGACCTCGCCGCCGAGTGGGGCACCAGCCCGATGCCGGTCCGTGCGGCGTTGCAGCGCCTGGTGGCCGAGGGCGCCCTGGAAGGCGAGCCGCAGCGCTCGCTGCGGGTGCCGATCATGACCCGCGAACGCTTCCAGCAGATCTTCCTGGTGCGCCTGTCCCTGGAGGGACTGGCCGTGGAGACCGCCACGCCGCGGCTCACCGCGCAGGACATCGAGCAGCTGAGGCGCTGCGTCGAGAACATGGAGCGGGCCCTGGAACGGCGCGACGTGCAGGGCTACCTGGACGACAACAGCCTGTTCCACATGACCCTCTACCGCGCCTGCGCCAACCCCACGCTGCTGCGCATGATCGAGTCGCTGTGGCTGCAGGTCGGCCCCTTCTTCAACCAGCTGTTCACCGAGGCCGACCTGTCCCTGCGCCTCAACGATTTCCACGAGGACGCCTTCGAGGCGTTGCTCGCCGGCGATGCCAAGGGCGCGCGGGCGGCGATCGAGCAGGACATGACCTACTTCGGCAATTTCCTCATGAACCTGCTGGAGCTGGAGACTGCCCAGGCGAAGAACGGCAGCTGACCAGCAAAGCTGTTTCGGTTTGTTTCGCCGAAAATGACGGTGCGGTGCCCGGTGTTACTCTGCCGAAAGTTCTGACTAGGAACTTCCCTATTTCATACAGGGGCTCCCAGGAGCCAAGCGAGCAACCCCGGGCGCGGCCTCCGTCCTGCGCACTGATGAGCCAGAAGGAGCCGGTGCGCCATGCATGCCATCAGTTTCATCCAGGACATGGCGGTGATCATGCTGGTGGCCGGCCTGGTCACCATCCTCTGCCACCGTTTCAAGCAACCGGTGGTGCTGGGCTACATCATCGCCGGCTTCCTCATCGGCCCGCATACCCCGCCCTTCGCGCTGATCCACGAAGAAGAGACGATCAAGATCCTCGCCGAGCTCGGGGTGGTCTTCCTGATGTTCTGTCTGGGCCTGGAGTTCAGCCTGCGCAAGCTGTTCAAGGTGGGCGCCACGGCCTTCATCGCCGCCTTCCTGGAAATCGTGCTGATGATCTGGATCGGCTACGAGATCGGCAGCTTCTTCGGTTGGAGCACCATGGATTCGCTGTTCCTCGGCGCGATCCTGGCCATTTCCTCGACCACCATCATCATCAAGGCGCTCAGCGACCTGAAGATGAAGAACGAGCGCTTCGCCCAGCTGATCTTCGGCGTGCTGATAGTCGAAGACATCCTCGGCATCGGCATCATCGCGCTGCTTTCGGGCATCGCCCTGTCCGGCTCGGTGGAGACCGGCCAGGTGTTCGCCACGGTGGGCAAGCTCAGCCTGTTCATGGTCGTCGCGCTGGTCATCGGCATCCTGCTGGTGCCGCGCCTGCTGGCCTACGTGGCGAAGTTCGAGAGCAACGAGATGCTGCTGGTGACGGTGCTGGGGCTGTGCTTCGGCTTCTGCCTGCTGGTGGTGAAGCTGGAATACAGCATGGTGCTGGGCGCCTTCCTGATCGGCGCGATCATCGCCGAGTCGCGCCAGCTGGCGCAGATCGAGCGCCTGGTGGAGCCGGTGCGCGACATGTTCAGCGCCATCTTCTTCGTCGCCATCGGCCTGATGATCGACCCGGGCATCCTGCTCGATTACGCCTGGCCCATCGCGGTCATCACCGTCGCCGTGGTGCTGGGCAAGATGGTCTCCTGCGGCATCGGCGCGTTCATCGCCGGCAATGACGGGCGCACCTCGCTGCGCGTCGGCATGGGCCTTTCGCAGATCGGCGAGTTCTCCTTCATCATCGCCGCGCTGGGCATGACCCTGCAGGTCACCAGCGACTTCCTCTACCCGGTGGCAGTGGCGGTCTCGGCCATCACCACGCTGCTCACCCCCTACCTGATCCGCGCCGCCGACCCGCTGTCGCAGACGCTCGCCGGCATGGTGCCCTTGCGCATCGCGCGCGTGTTCAACCTCTATGGCGACTGGCTACGCAGCATCCAGCCCCAGGGCCAGGGCGCCGTGCTGGCGGGGATGATCCGCAAGATCCTCCTGCAGGTGGGGGTGAACATCGCGCTGGTGGTGGCGATCTTCCTTTCCGGCGCCTATTTCGCCGGCGCCCTGGGCGAGTACCTGAGCGACTGGGTGGCGCAGCGGAACCTGCAGAAGGGCCTGGTCTGGGGCGCTGCGCTCCTGCTGTCGCTGCCCTTCCTGATCGCCGCGTACCGCAAGCTCAAGGCACTGTCGATGCTGCTGGCGGAGATGGGCGTGACGCCGGAGAAGGCCGGGCGGCACACCGCGCGGGTGCGCAAGGTGATCGCCGAGGTGATCCCGGCACTGTCGCTGGGGGTGATCATGCTGCTGCTCATGGCGCTGTCGGCGAGCATCCTGCCGACCCTGGAGCTGCTGGTGCTGATCGCGCTGCTGGCGGCCGGGGTCATCGCGCTGCTGTGGCGCTGGCTGATCCGCGTGCACTCGCGCATGCAGATCGCCTTGCTGGAGACCCTGGAGCAGAGTCGCGACCAGGGCCACCCCTGAGGGGGCGGGCGCTCAGCTCTCCAGCCAGACGTCGCGCGCCCAGTGCCAGACGGAGTCCCAGCTCTCATCGGTCATGTCGCCCTCTTCGCCGGACCAGAGCAGCACTTCGCCCTCCAGGTCGACCACGTAGTAGTCGCGGCCGTCCTGGCAGATCGGTACCAGGTCGCGGGGCACGCCCAGGTCCCAGGCCACCGAGGCCACTTCCGGCAGGTAGGTGTGGGACTGCGGGTCGGTGGCGGTCACCGGTTCCAGGCGGCCGTAGACCACATCGCTGACCTTGAGCAGGAACTCGCGCAGCTCGAAGGGCAGGTTGATCAGCAACTGCTCCTCGATCTCCACCAGCAGCTCGTCGTCCGGCAGCTCCAGCGGGACCGGTACGGGTTCGTTGAGTTCGCGCAGCTGTTCGATGACTTCTTCCACGGCGACAGGTCCTCGTGCATTGGGATGCGCTTTATACAGTAGCTGGCGCCCGGAAGAAAAAAACCGCGAGCGGACCACTCGTCCGGTGGTGGTGCATTGCATACTGCCCCCTTCCCCCGACCACGACGGAGCCCCCATGCCGATCACCTGGACCTGCAGCCACCACAGCGACCTCGACAAGCAGGCGCTCTACGACATCCTCGCCCTGCGCACCCAGGTGTTCGTCGTCGAGCAGAAGTGCCCCTACCTGGAAGTGGACGGCCTGGACCTGGTAGGCGACAGCTGCCACCTCATGGCCCGCGACGGCGATGCGCTGGTGGCCTACCTGCGCCTGCTGGACCCGCAGCGCAACCAGGGCGAGGTGGTGATCGGCCGCGTGGTGATCGCCGAGGCGGCGCGCGGCACCGGCCTGGGCCACCAGCTCATGGAGCGCGCCCTGGAAGACTGCCAGCGGCGCTGGCCGGGGCTGCCGGTGTACCTCTCGGCCCAGGCGCACCTGCAGAAGTACTACGGGCGCTACGGCTTCGTGCCGGTGACCGAGGTCTACCTGGAGGACGACATCCCCCATATCGGTATGCGCAAGGCGGCGGTCTGACGCCGGTGGCTATTACCCTGTAGGGGCGAATTCATTGGCTCTGTCGGCGTTAGCTGTTGTGTTTTTAATGCAGGCGCTCAAGCACGGTACTTTCCGGGCGCTTGAGGGTTTGTGCCACCTTCACCGCATGGGTTTCGCTTCGCTCGCGGAACGCCGCCCGACCCATCCTACGAAAGCCTGTGCGCACCGATGGAGTGAGGGAACCCCGGCGAAGCCGGGGCCGGATGATGGGGCAAGTTTTTTGGTTCCTTTTCACCGGGCTGGCGTTCCAGCGATTGGAAAAGGGACTCGCCCGGGGGGCGAAACCAGAAACATCACCAGAGCTCGGCAATCAGCTGGACTCAAATCCTCTAGCAACACTCAACGCAGACAGAGCCAATTCATTCGCCAAGGACCGCGTAGCGGTCCCTGCTGTGGCCCATGCAGGGTGTTTCCTGTGGCATCGCCTGGTGGATGAAAAGAGTGCCATCCACCCTACATGTCGATCAGCCCAGCGGCTGGTCGAACACACAAAAGAAAACCCCGGGCATGCCCGGGGTTTCTTCATTGCGCGAACGCTGATCAGTTCTGGCGGATGCCCGCCACCAGCCAGGGTTGGTCGTCGCCGTTGGCACGCTCCATGCGCCAGCTTTCGCTGAACACTTCACCCTGGTCGAAGCGCGAGGTCTTCGACACGCCGTTGAAGGTCAGGGTGGCGACGGTCTTGTCGGCCAGCTCGTCGATGCCGTCCAGTTGCACCTGCAGGTTGTCGATGTAGGTGGACTGGAAGCCGTCGCCCAGGCTGGCGCGCTCTTCCTTCAGGAAGCTGAGCATCTGCGGGGTGACGAACTCGGCGATCTTGTCCATCTCGGCCGCGTCCCAGTGCTGCTGCAGGGACATGAAGTGCTCCCGGCCGGCTTCGATGAAACGCTCTTCGTTGAACCAGCTCGGCGCGTTGAACGCGCGCTGTGCCACCGCTGCCGGCGCGGCGCTGCCACCGAAGATCGGCGCCTGCTGCTGCGGCATTTCGCGCTGGAACGGGCCGCCGGCCATGGCGGGCTGATGGCCCTGCTGCTGGCGCTTGCGGGCGGCGATGAAGCGGAAGATGACGAAGGCGATCAGGGCGATGATCAGGAAGTCGAAGATCTGCATGCCCTGGAAGCCGTCGCCCATGAACATGGAGGCGAGCAGGCCACCGGCGGCGAGGCCGGCCAGCGGGCCGAGCCAGCGCGAGGCACCGCTGGCGGCAGCGGGCTGGCGACCGGGTGCGGTCGGGGTGGCGGCAGGGGTGTTGGGCTGCGCCTGGCGGGTCTGGTGGGTCGGCGCGGAGCCGAAGGTCTTGCCACCGCCCATACGCTTGGCGTTGGCATCCAGGCTGAGCGTCAGGCCGACGCAAAGGGCCAGGGCGATACTGAGGAATCGGCGCATCAGAGGCATCTCTTGGTTAGGGGTCCACGCGCGCCATGCTGCCCAGTCGTGCCTGCGATGGCTAGCGGCAGAATGTATCGGGATTTTTTACGGCTGCGCTTCAGGCGCAAGCTCGGCTACCCGTAGGAGCGAATTCATTCGCGATGGAGCTGCCGGCTACGCGGAGCCGGCAGCGAGGCGGCGGGCTTCTTGCGGCCGGAGCCGCTCCCACGGTGAACCCGGATCGATCTACCGTGCGGCGCAGCCCGGGCGGGCGCGCAGCTGGTGGTCGGTGCGCAATCGGATGGCACCCTTGGCGCCGGGCTGGTAGTCGAAGTTGCGGGCGAACCAGGCGGCGGATTGCTCCAGCGTCGCGTTGACCGGTGGCAGGGTGAATTCCCAATAGGGGTCGTCCTCCTGCCGGCATCTGGCGCTCAGTACCAGGCCCGGCAGCGACGAGTCGTCGGCGTAGTCGCTGCCGAAGGCTCGCTGGCCGAGGGTCAGGCGGTCTTTCTCGCTGTCGCCATAGGCGTACAGCAGGGTGTCGCTGCGGATATCCAGCAGGTTCTCGCCGGCCTGCTCATGGGCGAAGGGAGCCAGGCGCACCAGCAGGCCCGGCTTGCGCAGGTAGACCCAGCCTGGGCGGCTGGAATCGAAGGGGCTGGCGGGGTAGGGCAGCATGTCCAGGTACTCCAGGCGCAGCCTGCCGTCGGCCTCGGTCGAGGCGCGCAGCAGTTCGTAGGCGCCGTCGCCGCGGGTCTTCAACAGCGCCTCGCCTTGGCCGGTGGCCAGCACTTCGCGGATCGCCAGGGCCTCGCCATAACCCATGCTGCTGGCGACGTAGCGGTTCACCGCCTGGCCTTCGCGCAGCTGGTAGATCGTCTGCTCGATGGCCGCGCCCTTGCCGCCTGGGCGATACGCATAGCGCACTTCCTCCAGCGACCAGCGCGGACTCCCGGCCAGCACGCGGGTGCGTGCCGGCAGGACGCAGCGCTCCTTGCGCAGGGTGGCGGGCACGCCGGGCAGCGGCTCGCCCAGGCACAGGTCGTCGGTTGGCACATGGCTGCTGGGGTAGGGCGCCCGGTCGGCGTGCAGGGGTGGATTGGGGTTGATGGCCTGGCACTGCGCGGGGACCAGGTCGAGGGTGTCGACGAAGTCGTCGGGCTCGGGGCTGGAGGCGTAGTCGAGGGTCTGCGGCGTGCGGGGCTGCGGGCCGGCGTCCACCTCGCGCAAGGTCACGCCCCAGCGCACCGGGTCGGGGCGCGGCAGTTGCTGGGCCGCGCGCAGGCGCAGGGCCGGTGCGGGGCCGGTGACCAGTTCCAGGTTGCGCTCGAGCCAGGCGGGGCCGTCCTGGAAGCGCAGGCGCTCGGGAGTGGAGGCACCCAGCCCGGAATAGATGAGCGGGTGGCTGAACTCGAAGTCGGGCAGCACGAAGCAGGCGGGGTCCAGCTCCAGGCGGGCGACCTCGCGGCCACGCTGCATGTCCACCGCGCGGAAGGCCGGCGGGCGCTTGTTCCAGCCCGGGTCGGCGAGCACGGCCAGCTCGCCACGCACATCCAGCAGCGCGCCGGGGCCTGCATCGACGATGCGCAGCGGCTGCAGTTGCACCAGGTACAGGCGGTCCGCGCCGCCCACGCTCACCCAGCCTTTGCGGCGGGCGTCGTTGAACCAGTTGTAAGGCAGGTCGCGCAGCAACACCTCGGCCTGCGGCTTGCCGCCGTTCTTGCGGTACAGGCGGGCCAGCTCGAAGTCCTGGCCGCTGCCACGGTTGAAGAGGATCAGCGCCTGGTCGGGGCCGCTCACGCGGGCGTCCCAGAGGGTCGGGTAGATGGGCTTGCCGTCGGTCGCCAGCAGCTGTGCGAGCGCCTTCATCGACAGGGTGCCGCCGTCCAGGCGCAGGGAGGTTTCGGTGCGCTCGCGGCGCTGTCCGGTGTTCCAGTCGCGGTAGCTGTCGGTTTCGCGCTTCACCTCGAAGCCGGGGGCGGCCTCGATGCTGGTGGCGATGATCAGGCTGAGCAGCAGCAGGGGAAGGCGCACGTCCGTGTTTCCGCAGGAAGGAGGGGAGCGGCCATCCTGCCGTGGCTGTGGATAACTGCCAAGTAGGTGTTGTGCCGGGCTCCGCCAGGGCGGCGGGGCCCGGGGGCGGTCAGAGGGCCTGGAGCTTGGCGTAGGCGAGCATCAGCCACTTGCTGCCTTCGCTTTCGAACTTCACCTGCACCCGCGCCTGGGCGCCGGAGCCCTCGAAGTTGAGGATGGTGCCTTCGCCGAACAGTGCGTGCTGCACGCGCTGGCCGAGGTTGAAGTCGGTCTGCGGGATCTCCGCGCCGGAGAACATCGAGCCGCCGCTGCGCGCACCGCCGGCCACCGGGCGGCTGATGCTGTTGCCCAGGCGCACTTCGCGGATCAGTTGCGGGGGGATCTCGCGGACGAAGCGCGAGACCTTGTTGTAGGTCTCGCTGCCATAGAGGCGGCGGGTTTCCGCGTAGGTCAGCACCAGGCGTTGCATCGCGCGGGTGACGCCGACGTAGGCCAGACGGCGCTCCTCTTCCAGGCGGCCGGATTCCTCCAGGCTCATCTTGTGCGGGAACAGGCCTTCTTCCATGCCCACCAGGAACACCAGGGGGAACTCCAGGCCCTTGGCGCTGTGCAGGGTCATCAGTTGCACGCTGTCCTCGAAGGCGTCGGCCTGGGTGTCGCCGGCTTCCAGCGAGGCATGGCTGAGGAAGGCCTGCAGCGGGGTGAGTTCGACGTCGTCCTCGCCGTTCTCGAACGCACGGGCAGCGCTGACCAGTTCCTCCAGGTTCTCCACCCGGGCCTGGCCTTTCTCGCCCTTCTCTTCCTTGTGGTAGGTGATCAGCCCGGTCTGCTCGATGACGGTCTGGGTCATCAGGTGCAGGGGCATCTCCATGACCTTGGCGGCGAGGTTCTCGATCAGCTCGATGAACACCGCCAGGGCGCCGGACGCGCGGCCCGGCAGGCCCTTGTTGGCCACCAGCAGGCGGATCGCCTCCCACATGGAGACGTCCTGGCCGCGGGCGAATTCGCGGATGCTTTCCACCGTCTTCTCGCCGATGCCGCGGGCGGGGACGTTGATCACCCGCTCCAGGGCGGCGTCGTTGCCACGGCCGTCGAGCAGGCGCAGGTAGGCCATGGCGTTCTTGATCTCGGCGCGCTCGAAGAAGCGCTGGCCGCCATAGATGCGGTAGGGGATCTTCTCCCGCAGCAGCGCCTCTTCCAGCACCCGCGACTGGGCGTTGGAGCGGTAGAGGATGGCGATCTCGCTACGCGCCATGCCGTCCTTCAGGGCGCTCTCGATGCTTTCCACCACGTAGCGGGCTTCGTCGTGCTCGTTGAAGGCGGCGTACAGGCCCAGCGGCTCGCCGTCCTCGCCGTCGGTCCACAGCTCCTTGCCCAGGCGCCCCTGGTTGTTGGCGATCAGGGCGTTGGCGGCCTTGAGGATGCCGGCGGTGGAGCGGTAGTTCTGCTCCAGGCGGATGGTCTCGGCGTCGGCGAAGTCGCTGGAGAACTGCTGGATGTTCTCGATGCGCGCGCCGCGCCAGCCGTAGATCGACTGGTCGTCGTCACCCACCACCATGAGGCTGTCGCCGCCCTGGGCGAGCAGGCGCAGCCAGGCGTACTGCACGGCGTTGGTGTCCTGGAACTCGTCCACCAGGATATGGCGGAAGCGCCGCTGGTAGTGGGCCAGCAGGCCGGGCTTGTCGCGCCACAGGTCGAGGGCGCGCAGCAGCAGCTCGGAGAAGTCGATGACCCCGGTGCGCGCACAGGCGGCCTCGTAGGCTTCGTAGATCTTCAGCATGGTGCCGAGGAACAGGTCGCCCCCGGCCTGGATGTGCTGCGGGCGCAGGCCTTCGTCCTTCTGCCCGTTGATGAACCACTGCGCCTGGCGCGCCGGCCAGCGCTGCTCGTCCAGGCCCAGCTCGCGGATCACCCGCTTGACCAGGCGCTGCTGGTCGTCGCTGTCGAGGATCTGGAAGTTCTCGGCCAGGCCGGCCTCCTGCCAGTGCGCGCGCAGCAGGCGGTGGGCCAGGCCGTGGAAGGTGCCGACCCACATGCCCGCCGGGTTGATGCCCAGGAGCTGCTCGATGCGGTGGCGCATCTCGGCGGCGGCCTTGTTGGTGAAGGTCACCGACAGGATCGAGTGCGGCGAGGCCTGCTCCACCTGGATCAGCCAGGCGATGCGGTGAACCAGCACGCGGGTCTTGCCCGAGCCGGCACCGGCGAGGACCAGTTGACGCCCCAGCGAGGCCGCTACGGCCTGGCGTTGAGCGTCGTTCAGGGAGTTCAGGAGGAGAGAGAGATCGTCATGCATCGCGGCATTCTATTGACCGGCCCAGGCGAGGGCAAACCGATGACCGGATGGTCAGCCAGACGGTGCGGGCGCTGCATCCAAAAGGCCCGCCGAAAGTTAGGCGGCGCGCTGTCAAAACCGGGCACATAAAGCTTTGGCGGCACGTTCCGCTCGGGTAAGCTCCGCCGACGCCTAGGCAACCATTACAAGAAAATCGCCTATGACCGCGACACCCAACGAAGCCCAGATCGACCTGCCCGGCGGTGACAGCCGCGCCCTCAGCCAGCACTTCGCAACGGACCTGGCCGTGGAGCGCACGCGCCTGCTCTACCAGGGCTCGCAAACCCCCACATTGTTCATGCTGCTCAACGGCCTGGCCTGCGCCTACCTGCTGTGGGAGCCCGCCAACGGCCTGCTGCTGGGCGGCTGGCTGGTGTGGCTGGTGCTGCTGGCGGTGCTGCGCCTGACCCAGGTGGCCGCCTTCAAGGCCGCGCTGCCCTCGCGCCAGGCCCAGCCCCAGTGGCACCGCACCTTCCTTCTCGGCGCCGCCGCCTCCGGCCTGACCCTGGCCTTCCCGGTGATCTTCCTGGTACCGGGCGATGCCTTCCTGCAGCAGGCGCTGGTCTATGGCCTGATCGCCGCCGCCATCCTCTCCGCCAGCGTCGCCTATGCGGTGAGCCTGCAGGCCTTCCTCACCTTCGCCCTGCCGTGCCTGGTGCCCACCGTGTCCTGGCTGCTGGCCAGCGGCGAGCCGTTGCAGCGTGGCTGGGGCCTGCTCAGCTTGATCCTCCTGGCCGCGCTGATGGTGGTGGCCTGGCAGGTCAACCGCCTGGTGCAGCGCAGCCTGATCCAGCGTTTCCACAACCAGGCGCTGATCGACAACCTGGAGCACGCCAAGGTCCGCGCCGAGGGGCTCAACAGCGAGCTGGCGCGGGAGGTGGAGCAGCGCCGGCGCGCCGAGCGCGAGCTGCGCGCCGCTCACAACGACCTGGAGATCCGCGTCGCCCAGCGCACCCTGGAACTGGCCGACGCCAGCCACGCCCTGGCCAAGAGCGAGGCGCGCCTGGCCCTGGCCCTGGAGGCCAGCGAGCTGGGGCTGTGGGACTGGAACCTGGAGACCGACGAAGTCCACCACTCGCACCTGAAGGAGATCTTCGGCATCGAGATGGACGACGTCACCCGCGTGCTCAGCGACCTCAAGCCGCGCCTGCACCCGGACGACCTGCCGCTGCTGCGCCGTGCCCTGGTCGACCACCTCAAGGGCCGCAGCGACGGCTATGCCATCGACTACCGGGTGCGCCACAGCGACGGCCGCTGGCTCTGGGTCGAGGATCGCGGACGGGTGGTGGAGCGCAACGAGCAGGGCAAGGTGCTGCGCATGCTCGGCACCCGCCGCGACGTCACCGAGCGCAAGCAGGCCGAGGAGCAGCAGCGCCTCTCGGCCATGGTCTTCGAGGCGGCCAGCGAGGGCATCGTCATCCTCGACCCGCATTACCGCCTGCTGGCGGTCAACCAGGCCTTCAGCGAAGTCACCGGCTACCGTCGCGACGAGGTGCTCGGCCGCACGGTGGTGGAGATCAACAGCACCCGCGAGAGCCGCCGCCAGTACCACCTGATCCGCCAGGAGCTGGAGCAGAGCGGCAGCTGGCAGGGCGAACTGGTGGACACCCGCAAGAACGGCGAGCTCTACCCGCAGTGGCTGCAGCTCAACGTGGTGCGTGATGCCCGGGGCAATGCCAGCCACATCGTCGGCTTCTTCGCCGACCTCTCCGCACGCCGCGATGCCGAGGAGCGCCTGCGCTACCTCTCGCACTACGACGAGCTCACCGGCCTGGCCAACCGCACCCTGTTCAAGGACCGCCTGCACGAGGCCAGCCAGCGCGCGCGCCAGAGCGGCCGCAGCCTGGCCCTGCTGCACATCGACCTGGATCGCTTCAAGGTGCTCAACGACAGCCTCGGCCATGAAGTGGCCGACCAGCTGCTGCGGCAGATGAGCCGGCGCCTGGCCCAGGCCGCGCCCGAGGCGGACACCATCGCCCGGCTGTCCGGCGACGAATTCGCGGTGATCCTCGACGCCTACGGCAGCCTCTCCAGCCTGGCGCGCACCGCCAGCCGCCTGCTGACCAAGCTGCGCACGCCGATGACGGTGGGCGGCGAGGAACTGGTGGTCAGCGCCTCCCTGGGCATCAGCCTGCTGCCGGACAACGCCCGCGAGATCTCCACGCTGATCAGCCAGGCCAACATGGCCATGCAGCATGCCAAGCACCTGGGCGGCAACACCTTCCAGTTCTTCACCGACAACCTCCAGGCCTGCACCCTCGAACGCCTGCAGATGGAGACCCAGCTGCGCAAGGCCATCGATGAAGGCCAGCTGGAGGTCTTCTACCAGCCCAAGCTGTGTCTGGCCGACGACAGCCTCAACGCCGCCGAGGCGCTGGTGCGCTGGCGCCATCCGCAACTGGGGCTGGTGCCGCCGGGGGACTTCATCGGCCTGGCCGAGGAGACCGGGCTGATCGCGCCCATCGGCGAATTCGTGCTGCGCCAGGCCTGCTTGCAGGCGCGTGAGTGGCAGCGCCAGGGGCTGGCGGACATCCGCGTCTCGGTCAACCTCTCCGGCCACCAGCTGCGCCAGGGCAACCTCACCAGCCTGGTGCGCCAGGTGCTCGACGAAACCGGCCTGTCGCCGCGCCTGCTGGAACTGGAGCTGACCGAGAGCCACCTGCTGGAGAACGTCGAGCACGTCATCGCCACCTTCCGCCAGCTGCGCGAGCTGGGGGTGAAGCTGGCCATCGACGACTTCGGCACCGGCTACTCGTCCCTGAGCTACCTCAAGCGCTTCCCGGTGGACTACGTGAAGATCGACCAGACCTTCATCCGCGACCTGTCCTCCGGGGGCGAGGACGCCGCCATCACCCGCGCCATCATCGCCATGGCCCACGGCCTGGAGCTCAAGGTGGTGGCCGAGGGCGTGGAGACCCAGGCGCAGATGGACTTCCTCAAGACCCAGGGCTGCGACGAGATCCAGGGCTACCTGATCAGCCCGCCGGTGGAGGCGCCGGTGTTCGCCGCGCTGCTCAAGGAGCAGGCGACGGCGCTGTGGCGCTGACCGGCTCCGGCAGGTCGCGCAGCAGCAGGGCGTATTCCAGGTCGAGGTCCGCGGGCAGCGGGATGTAAAGCAGGTGGCCGTCGCCGGGCGCCACCTGGCGGCTCTCGCCGTTGGCGCCTTCCAGGCCATGGAGGATGAAGCCCAGGTTGCCCGTCGGGGTCATCAGCTCCAGGCGGTCGCCCACCTCGAAGCGGTTCTTCACCCGTACTTCCGCCAGCTCGCCCCGGCGCACGCCGGTCAGCTCGCCGACGAACTGCTGACGCGAGGGCCGCGAGCTGCCGTGCGCGTAGTTCTGGTAGTGGTCGTGGGTGTGGCGCCGCAGGAAGCCCTCGGTGTAGCCGCGGTTGGCCAGTGAATCCAGGCGCTCCAGCAGGCGCGGCTCGAAGGGGCGGCCGGCGAGGGCGTCGTCGATGGCCTGGCGATAGGCCTGGGCGGTACGCGCCACGTAGAAGTGCGACTTGGTGCGGCCCTCGATCTTCAGCGAATGCACGCCCATCTCCAGCAGGCGGCCCACGTGCTGCACGGCACGCAGGTCCTTGGAATTCATGATGTAGGTGCCGTGCTCGTCCTCGAAGGCGGGCATGTACTCGCCCGGGCGGCTGCCGTCCTCCAGCAGGAACAGGCGCTCGCTGGGTGCGCCCTCGCCCAGGGTTGGCTGCGTCGTGCAGGCGTGCACCACATCGCCCAGCGCGTCCTCGCGGGCTTCCCCGGCCTTGTACTGCCAGCGGCAGGCATTGGTGCAGGTGCCCTGGTTGGGATCGCGGTGGTTGATGTAGCCGGACAACAGGCAACGGCCGGAGTAGGCCATGCACAGGGCGCCGTGGACGAACACCTCCAGCTCCATCTCCGGCACCTCGTGGCGGATCTCGCCGATCTCCTCCAGCGACAGCTCGCGGGAGAGGATCACCCGGGTCAGCCCCTGGGCCTGCCAGAACTTCACGCTGGCCCAGTTCACCGCATTGGCCTGCACCGAGAGGTGCACCGGCATCTGCGGGAAGTGCTCGCGCACCAGCATGATCAGCCCCGGGTCGGACATGATCAGCGCGTCCGGCGCCATCGCCACCACCGGCGCGAGGTCCTTGAGGAAGGTTTTCAGCTTGGCGTTGTGCGGGGCGATGTTGACCACCACGTAGAAGCGCTTGCCCCGGGCGTGGGCCTCGGCGATGCCTGCGGCCAGGGTGGCGTGGTCGAACTCGTTGTTGCGCACCCGCAGGCTGTAGCGCGGCTGGCCGGCGTACACCGCGTCGGCGCCGTAGGCGAAGGCGTGGCGCATGGCCTTGAGGGTGCCGGCGGGGCAGAGCAGTTCGGGGGCTTGGCGGCTGGACATGGGCGGGGCTCGTTGCGCGAAAAGCCGCGGATTCTAGGCAAGCCGCCCGGACCGGGTATTGCGCTGGAGCAATGCCGGCGCGGAGTGAATTCGTTCGCGAAGGATG
This sequence comes from Pseudomonas sp. 57B-090624, assembly GCF_003234055.1. Classification (NCBI taxonomy): domain Bacteria; kingdom Pseudomonadati; phylum Pseudomonadota; class Gammaproteobacteria; order Pseudomonadales; family Pseudomonadaceae; genus Pseudomonas; species Pseudomonas sp. 57B-090624. The sequence goes on along the minus strand of NZ_QKRU01000001.1, from coordinate 24,571 downwards.
GCCGTCGCTGCGTTGGGCCTCGCTGTGCTCGGCGCCAACCTACGGGTGCTTGGGTACCGTGGATGTAGCGTGGACTCCGCTTCATCGGTCCACCAGCGGTGTCGGGCCGTGCTCAGCCGGTGGACGTAAAGAGCGACGTCCACCCCGCAGCGGTCCGGCTTTTTTGAGGAGCGAATTCATTCGCGAAGGGGCGGGCGTTGCTGTGTTGGGCCTCGCTGCGCTCGGCGCCAACCTACGGGGGCTTGGGTGCCGTGGATGTAGGGTGGACCCCGCTTCATCGGTCCACCAGCGGTGTCGTGCCGTGCTCAGCCGGTGGACCTAAAGAGCGACGTCCACCCTACTTAGCGGTTCGGCTTTTTTTGAGGAGCGAATTCATTCGCGATCGGCGGGGCAGGGCGCTTCAGTCATTCCACGCCCGCCCCTGCAGCTCCAGCAGGCTGTGGGCCTGCTCGGGGCCGGTGGAGCCGGCGGGGTAACTGCGTGGGCTCTGGTAGTACTCGTGCCAGCCTTCGAGGATCGGGTCGACCCAGCGCCAGGCGGCTTCCACCTCGTCGCGGCGCATGAACAGCGTCGAGTCGCCCTCGATCACGTCCAGCAGCAGGCGCTCGTAGGCATCCCAGCGCCGCTGGGTGAAGGCCTGGGCGAGGTTGAGGTCCAGCTCCACCGGTTCCAGGCGCATGCCCTTGCCGGGGTTCTTGGCCATCAGTTGCAGGCTGATGCGCTCCTCGGGCTGCAGGCGGATCAGCAGGCGGTTGGCCTCGCCGCCGTTGAACAGGCGGTGCGGCACCGGCTTGAACTGGATGACGATCTCCGAGTACTTGCGCGCCAGGCGCTTGCCGGTGCGCAGGTAGAAGGGCACGCCGGCCCAGCGCCAGTTGTCGATCTCCGCCTGCACGGCGACGAAGGTCTCGGTGTCGCTGTCGTTGTCGACGTTCTTCTCGAAGTAGTAGGCGGGTACTTCCTGGCCGCCGATCTTGCCGGCGGCGTACTGGCCGCGCACGGTCTTGTCCTGCACGTCGAGCCCGGAGATGGGCTTGAGGGCTTCGAGGATCTTCACCTTCTCGTTGCGCACCGCGTCGGCGTCGAAGCGCACCGGCGCCTCCATGGCCACCAGGCAGAGCAGCTGCAGCAGGTGGTTCTGCACCATGTCGCGCATGGCGCCGGCGTGGTCGTAGTAGCTGCCGCGGTTCTCCACGCCCAGGGTCTCGCACACGCTGATCTGCACATGGTCGATGTGCCCGGCGCGCCACACCGGCTCGAACAGGGCGTTGGCGAAGCGCAGGGCCATGAGGTTCTGCACCGTCTCCTTGCCCAGGTAGTGGTCGATGCGGAACACCTGGCGCTCGTCGAACACCGCGCCGATGGCGGCGTTGATCGCCAGGGCCGATTCCAGGGAGTGGCCGATGGGTTTCTCCAGCACGATGCGCGCCTGGGGCCCGGCGAGGCCGGCGATCTGCAGGTGCCGGGCGATGTCCTCGAACAGGCGCGGGGCGATGGCCAGGTAGTAGACGCGGCCGCGATCCTCGCCTGGCCCCAGGTGGCGGGCCAGGCGCCCGAAGTCGGCGCTCTGCGAGACATCCATGACGAAGTAGTCGAGCCGCGCGGCGAACCCCGCCCAGGCCTCGTTGGTGAAATCGGCGCGAGCCACCTGGGCGCGGCAGTGGCGCTCGGCGAGGGCCCGGTACTGCTGGGCATCGAGGGGATTGCGGGCGATGGCGAGGATGCGCAGCTGCGGATGCAGGCGCCCGTCGCGATGCAGGTGGTAGAGCGCCGGAAGCAGTTTGTGCAGGGCGAGGTCGCCGGTACCGCCGAAGACCAACATGTCACAGGGCTGGGTCAAGGGTGCACTCCTGCGTGGTTTACCTGGGCGGAAAAGCGGGTCATGTAGTATAACTACAAGGTCACTACAGCCCGACGGCCGTCGATCATAACCGAGTTGTCCCCACGCGTTGATCGAGCCGTGAAGCGTATCCCCCACTTCGAAGAGCCTGCCCTGTGAATCTGCTGCAACACATCGCCCAGTCGCGCCACCTGCTGCGCAAGTCGGAACTGAAGGTCGCCGACCACGTCCTGCTCGATCCCGCTGCAGTCATGCACAGTTCCATGGCGGACCTCGCGCAGAGCGTCGGCGTCAGCGAACCCACCATCGTGCGTTTCTGCCGCGCCATCGGCTGCGGGGGCTTCCAGGACCTCAAGCTGAAACTGGCGCAGAGCCTGGCTGCCGGCGCCAGCTTCGGCCAGTTCGCGATCCACGAGGACGACTCGGTCGCCGACTTCAGCCTGAAGATCTTCGACACCACCCTGCACACCCTGATGGACGTGCGCGAGAAGCTCGACCCCCAGGCCCTGCAACGTGCCATCGCCGCCTGCGCCCAGGCCCAGCGCGTGGAGTTCTACGGCTTCGGTGCCTCCGGCGCGGTGGCCGCCGATGCCCAGCACAAGTTCTTCCGCCTGCTGCTGACTGCCGCCGCCTATTCCGACCCGCACATGCAGGCGATGTCGGCGGTGACGCTCAAGCCCACCGACGTGGCCATCTGCATCTCCCAGTCGGGCCGCTCCAAGGACCTGCTGATCACCGCCAACCTGGTGCGCGAGGCCGGCGCCACGCTGATCACCCTGTGCCCGAGCCAGACGCCGCTGGCGGACCTGGCCACGGTGAACCTGGCCATCGACGTGCAGGAAGACACCGAGATCTACACCCCGCTGACCTCGCGCATCGCCCACCTGGTGGTGATCGACGTGCTGGCGATGGGCGTGGCCATGGCCCGTGGCCCGAGCCTGGTCAACCACCTCAAGAGCGTGAAGCGCAGCTTGCGCAGCCTGCGCCTGTCGCCCAAGTCGATCAAGGCGATGGAAGACTGATCGACGTCCCCCGCCCCGGGCGCCACGCGCCGTTCAGAGGGTCCTGATCGAGGTGCGGATCGCCCGCGCGCACTCGATCACCGCAGGTGCCAGCTTGCGTTCCGCTTCCTCCAGGCTCCAGCGGCTGGTCGGCGCCACCACGTGCACGGCGGCCACCGGCTGGCCCTGGCTGCCGAGGATGGGCGCGGCGATGGTCATGTCGCCGAGAAACAGCTCCTCGTTGTTGATCGCATAGCCCTTGCGCCGGGTCGCCTCGATTTGCGCGAAGATTTCCTCCGGGCCGGTCAGGGTCTGCTGGGTGTGGCGCTTCAGTTCGCTGGCGGCCAGTGCCGCATGCACCGCTTCATCGTCCAGGGCGCTGAGGTAGGCGCGGCCGGAGCCGGTGCAGTACATGGGGATGCGGCTGCCGATGGGCATGTGGATGGGGATGAACTTGGGCGCCACGAAACGCGCCACGTAGACCATCTCCAGGCCGTCGGGCTCGGTGAGGTTGGTGGTTTCCCCGGTGATCTGCGCCAGTTCGGCGAGGAAGGGGTTGGCCACGTCCACCAGGGTGTCGGCGGCCAGGTAGTTGTAGCCGATCTCCATCACCCGCGGCGTGAGCTGGAAGCGCTTGGTCTGCGGGTGCTTGCGCACGTAGCCGAGCTCTTCGAGGGTGTGGATCATGCGCTGCGCCGAGCTCTTGTTGATGCCCGCCGCCTCGGCCACTTCGGCCAGGTTCATGGTGCGCTGCCGGGCGTTGAAGGCACGCAGCACGGCCAGGCCTTTCTCCAGCGACTGGTTGAACAGTGAATTGTTGTTATCGCTCATGTCGCGTCCTTTCAGCGGGTTTTCTGCTGTTTTGAATATCGATATTCGATATTTATAAATCTCTTTACGATTCTTGTAAATTGTTTATAGTCGAGAAAACGCCCCCTGCCGATTCAGAAGGGGCTATCCATAGCGCACAACGACAATAAACAGCGTCCAATGGGAGACTCGCCATGCATCCTCGCCTTCGTGCCCTCACCTGTGCCTGCGTCCTCGTCGCCGGCCTCGCCACGTCCGTCGCCGCCAGCGCCGAGAGCTACCGGGTCGGCGCCACCGCCACCGGCGTGCCTTTCACCTTCCTCGACGTCAAGAGCCAGAGCATCCAGGGGATGATGGTCGACGCCGCCCAGGCCGTGGCCAAGGCCGGCGGCTTCGAGGTGGAGATCCAGCAGACCACCTTCGCCGCGCTGATCCCCTCGCTGACGGCGAACAAGATCGACGTCATCTCCGCCGCCATGCTGCGCACCCCTGCGCGGGAGAAGGTGGTGCAGTACTCCGACCCGGTGTTCAGCTACGGCGAGGGCCTGATCGTCCGCGCCGACGACGCCAGCGCCTATACCCGCATGGAGGACCTCGCGGGCGAGGTGGTGGGCGCCCAGGTCGGCACCGTGTTCATCGACGAGCTGAACAAGCGCGGCATCTTCAAGGAAGTGCGCGGCTACGACTCCATCGCCGACCTGATGCGCGACCTGGCGCTGGGGCGGATCAAGGCCGGCTTCGCCGACCGCCCGATCCTCGCCTACCAGCTGGCCCAGGGCACCCAGGACAAGGTGCGCCTGGTGCAGGGCTACCAGCCGGTGATCATGGGTGATGTCTGCCTGATCGTGCGCAAGGGCGATGCCGCGACCCTGGAGCGGGTCAACACGGGCATCGCCGCGATCAAGGCCGATGGCTCGCTGGACCGCATTATCGCGAAGTGGAAGCTCGACTGACCGCGCTCGCGGCCCGCCGTCGCGGCGGGCCTTTCCCTGAACCCATCCACGGGTAGCCTCCATGTTTCTCCAGAACGCTCTGGACTTCCTCCCCATTCTGCTGAAAGGGGCGGTGGTCACCGTGCAGGTCACGGCCGGGTCCTTCCTGCTCAGTTCCATCATCGGCCTGGTCTTCGCCCTGATGATGGTGTCGAAGGTCCGCGCCATCTCGCTGTTCGCCATCGCTGTGGTCAACGTCATCCGTGGCCTGCCGATCATCGTGCAGCTCTTCTACATCTATTTCGTGCTGCCGGACTTCGGCATCCAGCTCAGCGCCTTCCAGGCCGGCGTCATCGGTCTCGGCATCGCCTACTCGGCCTACCAGGCGGAGAACTTCCGCGCCGGCATCCAGGCCATCCACCAGGGGCAGATCGAAGCGGCCGAATCCCTCGGCATGCGCGGCGCCATGGTGATGCGCCGGGTGGTGCTGCCCCAGGCCTTCCGCATCGCCCTGCCGCCGTACGGCAACACCCTGGTGATGATGCTCAAGGACTCCTCGCTGGTCTCCACCATCACGGTGGCCGAGATGACCCGCGCCGGCCAGCTGATCGCCTCCTCGACCTTCGAGAACATGACCGTCTACACCCTGGTGGCGCTGCTCTACCTGGCGCTGAGCCTGCCGCTGTCCTACGGCCTGCGCCGGCTGGAAGCGCGAATCGGCAAGAGGAGCAAGCCATGATCGAGATCAAGCAGCTGCACAAGAGCTTCGGCAGCCTGGCGGTGCTCGAAGGCATCGACCTGAGCATCGAGAGCGGCGAGGTGGTCTGCCTGATCGGCCCCTCGGGCTCCGGCAAGTCCACCCTGCTGCGGTGCATCAACGGCCTGGAGACCCACGACCGGGGCGAGATCCTGGTCAGCGGCCAGCCGGTGGACCGCCATCACGACAGCATCCATGAGATCCGCACCCAGGTGGCCATGGTGTTCCAGCGCTTCAACCTGTTCCCCCACCGCACGGCTGTGGAAAACGTGATGGAGGGGCCGATCTACGTGAAGAAGGAAGACCCCCGCGAAGCCCGGCGCCAGGCCGAGGCGCTGCTGGAGAAGGTCGGCCTCGCCCACCGCATGAACGCCTACCCGGACGAGCTTTCCGGCGGCCAGCAGCAGCGCGTGGCCATCGCCCGCGCCCTGGCGATGAAGCCCAGGGCGATCCTCTTCGACGAGCCCACCTCGGCCCTGGACCCCGAGCTGGTGGGCGAGGTGCTGGCGGTGATGCGGCGCCTCGCCGACGAGGGCATGACCATGATCGTGGTCACCCACGAGATGGGCTTCGCCCGCGATGTGGCGGACAAGGTCTGCTTCCTCCACAGCGGTCGCATCGTCGAACAGGGCCCGGCCCGCGAGGTGCTGAGCACGCCGAGCCACCCGCGCACCCAGGATTTCCTCAAGCGCCTGCTGAACAGCGGCGAGGTGCCGGCATGAACGCGCCCCTGGTGCCCGCGCTGCCGTCCTCGCTCTGGGCGGCCACCGCGAAACCCGCTGTCGCCACCCCGCCCTTGAACGAGAGCACCCAGGCCGACGTCGCCATCGTCGGCGCCGGCTACACCGGGCTGGTCACCGCCCTGCACCTGGCCGAAGCGGGCGTGCGCGTCTGCGTGCTGGATGCCGGCGAGCCGGGCTGGGGCGCTTCCGGGCGCAACGGCGGGCAGGTGATCCCCGGCCTCAAGTTCGACCCCGAGCAACTGATCGCCAAGTTCGGCGCGGCTCGTGGCGAGGCGATGATCCAGGCCGCCGGTGGCGCCGCCGACGAGGTGTTCGCGCTGATCGAACGGCTCGGCATCGACTGCGATGCCACGCGCAAGGGCTGGATCCAGCCGGCCGCCTCGGCCGTGGCCATGCGCGGCCTGGAGCAGCGCGCCGGGCAATGGCGCGCGCGCGGCGTGGAGGTGGAGCTGCTGGACGAGCCGGCCGTGGCGCGGCGCATCGGCAGCGTCAATTACCTCGGTGGCTGGGTCGACCCGCGCGCCGGCAGCGTCCAGCCCCTGAGCTACGCCCGTGGGCTGGCGCGTGCGGCAATCGAGCGGGGCGCGATGATTCATGGCCACAGCCGGGTGACCGGCCTGCGTCGCGAAGAGGGCGGCTGGATGTTATCCACAGCCGCCGGCGCCCAGGTGCGGGCCGAGCGCGTGCTGCTGGCCGGCAACGGCTACACCGACGGCCTCTGGCCCGGCCTGCGCCAGACGCTGATCGCCGCCAACAGCTTCATCGTCGCCACCCAGCCGTTGCCGGCGCACCTGCGCCACAGCGTACTGCCGGGTGGCGAAGTCTGTTCGGATGCGCGGCGCCTGTTGCTGTACTTCAAGCAGGACGCCCAGGGGCGCCTGTTGCTGGGTGGGCGCGGTCCCTTCCCCGAGCCGCGCCAGGCCAGCGACTGGGCGCATCTGGAACGCTCGCTCACCGGGCTGTTCCCGCAGCTCGCCGGGGTGCCCATCGAATACCGCTGGAGCGGGCGCGTGGCGCTGACCCAGGACTTCCTGCCCCATGTCCACGAACCGGCGCCGGGGCTGTCGATGCTGCTGGGCTACAACGGTCGCGGCATCGCCCTGGCCACCTGCCTGGGGCGGCACATGGCGGCGCGCCTGGCGGGGCAGGGCGGGGATTTCCCCTTCCCGATCACGCCGCTGCGGCGCATTCCCCTGCACGGCCTGCAGCGCCTCTACCTGGGCGCGGGGATCGCCTGGTACCGCCTGCTCGACGCCCTGCTCTGACCGGCCGGTGGCTGTCGCAGGACGGTCATCGGAGCTTCACGACCCTGCCGTCAAAGCGTCATGCCGCTGGCCGATGCTGGTGCTCCCCGCACTTCGTCCTGGGAGACCTGACATGCCTCGACACCATGCACAGCGTTTTGACGAGCCGGCCATCGACAGCAAGACCCGGCGCAAGCTCGAAGACCAGCGCCGGATGCAGTTCCGCCGCGCCATCGAGGAGCGCGCCGAACAGCGCCGTCTGCTGGCGGACCTGGATGACTATCCCGACCTGATCGCGATCAACTACCTGTTGTCGTCAACGGCAGAGCGCCGTCGAACCGCTGGGAAAGCGTGCTGATCTGGGCGCGTTCTTCGCGGATAAAGGCCATCAACGCCTGGGCGACCGGTGACAGCCGCTTGCCCTTGGCGTGGACCACGCACCAGCTGCGGTAGAGCGGCAGCTCCTCCACGGGCAGCTCGCGCAATACGCCGGTGGCCAGTTCCAGGCTGACCGCGTGGCGGGGCAGCAGGCCCAGGCCGAGCCCGGCCACCACGCATTCGCGCAGGGCATCCAGGGAGGCGACTTCCTGGGTCTGGGCGAAATGCGCGCGCTTCTGCTGGAAGTATTCCTCGCAGGCCTTGCGGGTGCCCGAGCCGGCTTCGCGGATCAGCAGCGGGAAGGGCTCCAGGTCCTTCAGCGTCAGGCTGCGCGCGTGGCACAGCGGGTGGTCCGGCGGCGCCACGGCGATGATCGGGTTGTTGAGGAACGGCAGGAACTCCAGGGCCATGTCCTGGGGCACCAGGGACATGATCACCAGGTCGTCGCGATTGTCCGCCAGGCGCTTGATCACCTGGGCGCGGTTGACCACGGTCAGGTGCAGGCTGACGTCCGGGTGGTGCTGCTTGAAGGCGGCGAACAGGTGAGGCACGAAATACTTGGCGCTGGATTCCACCGCCAGGTTGAGCTGGCCCTGCAGCGAGCCCTGCAGATCCGAGAGCTGCATGTCGAGGCTGGCCAGGCGCTGGAAGATGTCGCTGCTGGCCACGTACAGCGCCTCGGCGGCATCGGTCTGGTAGAGCTTCTTGCCGACGTATTCGAACAGCGGCTGGCCCACCAGCTCCTCGAGCTGGCGGATCTGCAGGCTGACGGCCGGCTGGGTCAGCGCCATCTCTTCCGCCGCTCGGCTGTACGAGCGGCTCTCGAACACGGCACGGAACACCTGGAGCTGGCGCAGCGTCATGCGCAGCAGGGTCTTGCGCATAGGTGGAAGCCTCGGAAAAGGGGATCGCGGCGCCGACTATAAGGCTTTCCTAATGGATACCCCAATAATTATTGATTTGGGTTATCCCAGGGCTGGGCGTAGGTTAATCACGCACCGCTACAGCACCGGCGGTCACTCGCCGAACGGCCCGCCGTTCGCCTGCCCACTTGGTCGAGGGAACGCTCGTGATCAAGAAAATCCTCATCGCCAACCGGGGTGAGATCGCCGTCCGAATCGTGCGCGCCTGCGCCGAGATGGGCATCCGCTCGGTGGCCGTCTACTCCGAGGCCGACCGCCACGCCCTGCACGTCAAGCGTGCCGACGAGGCCCACAGCATCGGCGAGGACCCGCTGGCCGGCTACCTCAACCCGCGCAAGCTGGTGAACCTGGCCGTGGAGACCGGTTGCGACGCGCTGCACCCCGGCTATGGCTTCCTCTCGGAGAACGCCGAACTGGCCGAGATCTGCGCCGAGCGCGGCATCCGCTTCATCGGCCCGTCGGCGGAAGTGATCCGCCGCATGGGCGACAAGACCGAAGCCCGCCGCAGCATGATCAAGGCCGGCGTACCGGTCACCCCGGGCACCGAAGGCAACGTGGCGGACCTCGAGGAGGCCCTGCGCGAAGGCGAGCGCATCGGCTACCCGGTGATGCTCAAGGCCACCTCCGGCGGTGGCGGTCGCGGCATCCGCCGCTGCAACAGCCGCGAGGAGCTGGAGCAGGCCTACCCGCGCGTGATCTCCGAGGCGACCAAGGCCTTCGGCTCGGCGGAGGTGTTCCTGGAGAAGTGCATCGTCAACCCGAAGCACATCGAGGCCCAGGTGCTGGCCGATAGCTTCGGCAACACCGTGCACCTGTTCGAGCGCGACTGCTCGATCCAGCGCCGCAACCAGAAGCTCATCGAGATCGCCCCCAGCCCGCAGCTCACCCCCGAGCAGCGCGCCTACATCGGCGACCTCTCCGTGCGCGCCGCCAAGGCGGTGGGCTACGAGAACGCCGGCACCGTGGAGTTCCTGCTCGCCGAGGGCGAGGTGTACTTCATGGAGATGAACACCCGGGTGCAGGTGGAGCACACCATCACCGAGGAAATCACCGGCATCGACATCGTCCGCGAGCAGATCCGCATCGCCTCCGGCCTGCCGCTCTCGGTCAAGCAGGACGACATCATCCACCGCGGTTTCGCCCTGCAGTTCCGCATCAACGCCGAGGACCCGAAGAACAACTTCCTGCCCTCGTTCGGCAAGATCACCCGCTACTACGCCCCCGGCGGCCCCGGCGTGCGCACCGATACGGCGATCTACACCGGCTACACCATCCCGCCCTACTACGACTCGATGTGCCTGAAGCTGATCGTCTGGGCGCTGACCTGGGAAGAAGCCCTCGACCGTGGCCTGCGCGCCCTCGACGACATGCGCGTGCAGGGGGTCAAGACCACCGCCGCCTACTACCAGGAGATCCTCCGCGATCCCGAGTTCCGCAGCGGCCAGTTCAACACCAGCTTCGTCGAGAGCCACCCGGAGCTGACCCAGTATTCGATCAAGCGCAACCCGTCGCACCTGGCCATCGCCATCGCGACCGCCATTGCCGCCCACGCGGGCCTGTAAGGGAAGGATGCAGAACATGAGCAAGACCCCGGAAGCCAAGAAGATCACCGTCACCGACACCATCCTGCGTGACGCGCACCAGTCCCTGCTGGCCACCCGCATGCGCCTGGAAGACATGCTCCCCATCTGCGACAAGCTCGACCAGGTCGGCTACTGGTCGCTGGAAGTCTGGGGCGGCGCCACCTTCGACGCCTGCGTGCGCTTCCTCAAGGAAGACCCGTGGGAGCGCCTGCGCAAGCTCAAGGCCGCGCTGCCCAACACCCGCCTGCAGATGCTCCTGCGCGGGCAGAACCTGCTGGGCTACCGCCACTACAGCGACGACGTGGTCAGGGCCTTCGTGGCCAAGGCGGCGGTCAACGGCATCGACGTGTTCCGCATCTTCGACGCGATGAACGACGTGCGTAACCTGCGCGTCTCCATCGAGGCGGTGAAGGCCGCCGGCAAGCACGCCCAGGGCACCATCGCCTACACCACCAGCCCGGTGCACACCGAGGCCGCCTTCGTCGCCCAGGCCAAGGCCATGCAGGCGATGGGCGTGGACTCCATCGCCATCAAGGACATGGCCGGCCTGCTCACCCCCTTCGCCACCGGTGACCTGGTCAAGGCCCTGAAGGAGAGCGTCGACCTGCCGGTGTTCATCCACTCCCACGACACCGCCGGCGTCGCCAGCATGTGCCAGCTCAAGGCCATCGAGAACGGCGCCGACCACATCGACACCGCTATCTCCAGCATGGCCTGGGGCACCAGCCACCCGGGCACCGAGTCCATGGTCGCGGCCCTGCGCAACACCCCCTACGACACCGGCCTGGACCTCGCGCTGATCCAGGAGATCGGCATGTACTTCCACGCCGTGCGCAAGAAGTACCACCAGTTCGAGAGCGAATTCACCGGCGTCGACACCCGCGTGCAGGTCAACCAGGTGCCGGGCGGGATGATCTCCAACCTCGCCAACCAGCTGAAGGAACAGGGCGCCCTGAACCGCATCAACGAGGTCTTCGAGGAGATCCCCAAGGTGCGCAAGGACCTCGGCTACCCGCCCCTGGTGACCCCGACCTCGCAGATCGTCGGCACCCAGGCGGTGTTCAACGTGCTGGCCGGCGAGCGCTACAAGACCATCACCAACGAGGTGAAGCTCTACCTCCAGGGCCGCTACGGCAAGGCGCCGGGCGAGATCGACGAACAACTGCGCCGCCAGGCCATCGGCAACGAGGAAGTCATCGACGTGCGCCCGGCCGACCTGCTCAAGCCCGAGCTGGAAAAGCTGCGCAAGGAGATCGGTGCCCTGGCCAAGAGCGAGGAGGACGTCCTCACCTTCGCCATGTTCCCCGACATCGGGCGCAAGTTCCTCGAAGAGCGTGAAGCCGGCACCCTCAAGCCCGAGGAACTGCTGCCCATCCCCAACGGCCAGGGTTCGGCCCCGGTCGGCGGCGAGGGCGTGCCCACCGAGTTCGTGGTCGACGTGCACGGCGAGAGCTACCGCGTGGACATCACCGGGGTTGGCGTGAAGAGCGACGGCAAGCGCCACTTCTACCTGTCCATCGACGGCATGCCCGAAGAAGTGGTGTTCGAGCCGCTCAACGACTTCGTCGCCGGCAGCAGCAGCAAGCGCAAGCACGCCAGTGCGCCGGGCGATGTCAGCACCACCATGCCGGGCAACATCGTCGACGTGCTGGTCAAGGAAGGCGACAGCGTCAAGGCCGGCCAGGCCGTGCTGATCACCGAAGCCATGAAGATGGAAACCGAGGTGCAGGCGCCCATCGCCGGCACCGTCAAGGCGATTCACATCGCCAAGGGCGACCGGGTCAACCCGGGCGAGGTCCTGATCGAGATCGAGTGATCCCGAACCAGAAGTCCCCTGGGGAGCCCTCGGGCTCCCCTTTTTTGTCTTTGCCCGGGCCGTAATATTTTCAATGGCCGCCATGCAGATAGCCGTCTGGCCGGGCCCTGGCCGCCGACGTCATGCTGGGCGCCCATCAGGTTCAACCCAGGAGGATCACCGATGAAGACCGTTGCCCAGATGCTCCACGCCAAGCCGCTGCAGCAGGTGCACACCGTCGGCGCCGAAGTGCCGATGCTCGACGCCCTGCGCCTCTTGGCCGAACACAATATCGGCGCCTTGCCGGTGGTCGAGGATGGCCGCCTGGTGGGCATCGTCAGCGAGCGTGACTACGCCCGCCGTGGCGTATTGCAAGGGCGCTCGTCGGTGGTCACGCCGGTGCGCGAATTCATGACCGAGGCGGTGCTCACGGTGAACGGCCGGCAGAGCATCCGCGAATGCATGGCACTGATGACCGACCGCCACCTGCGCCACCTGCCCGTGGTGGAGGACGGCCAACTGGTCGGCCTGCTGTCCATCGGCGACCTCGTCAAGGAAGCCATCGCCGAGCAGGACGCGCTGATCCAGCACCTGGAGCAGTACATCCGGGGTGAGGTGACCTGAGCCGTGTCGCCGGAACGTTAATGGTCACGCCCCGTCTTCACGGTGACGCGGCACGTCCTGCATTTCGGGCGCCTTGGACCCCAGGGCGGCGAGGCGTTTCCCTGCCTGGACGCGTACGAAGGTCCTGAAGACTTCGTGGAAGATATCGGCCTCGTCCATATCCGGATCGGCCATTTCCAATGCCTGCTGGTAGAGCGTGTCGTCGAGGGTGACGGTGATCCGCATGTCTCGGTCTCCCATCCGTGTGTAGGGTGGATGACGCCTTTTTCATCCACCGGCGGTGTCGCCTGGAGCTCCGCAACGGTGGACCGGTGAAGCGGGGTCCACCCTACGCACGCCGGTTAGGTCGTGCGGGCGGTGGTTGGGGCCGCGGCGCGGCCCCTGGCGACTGGAGTCGCCCCTGCAGGTCCGTCACTCCACCCGTTCGCCGCACAAATCCAGGGCGAACCAGCGCTCGACGTCGGTGGGGGCGAGGCCGGCGCCGATCAGGGCGAACAGCTTGGCCAGGGCGGCTTCGCGGGTCATGCCCCCGGCCGAGACCAGGCCGCTGGCCGCCAGTTGGCTGCCGGCGGCGTAGACGCCGAACTCGACGTGCCCGGCCGGGCACTGGCTGATCGCCGCCAGTACCACGCCGCGCTGGTGCGCGGCCTTGAGGACGGCCAGCAGCTCGGTGTTGTCCGACGGGCCGGTGCCGCTGCCAAAGCACTCCAGCAACAACCCCTGCACGCCGCAGTCCAGCAGCGCCTGCACGTGGCTCGCCTGCAGGCCGGGGAACAGCGGCAGCACCGCCAGGTTCACCGGTACGCGGCGGGTGTTGAAGCCGAGCAGGGCGGGCAGGGCGTCGGCGCGCTCGCCGCTGCGCTGGCGCGGCAACACGGTGAAGGCATCGAAGGCATCGCTGCGCAGCTTGCTCACCCGCGCGCCATGCATCAGCTCGCCATTGAAATACAGGTGCACGCCCGGTTCGACGCCCGCCTGCAGCGCGGCCAGGGCGCCGCACAGGTTGGGCCAGGCGTCGCTGCCTTCGGCGCCGGCCGGGAGCATGGCGCCGGTGAGCACCACCGGTATGCCCAGGCCCAGCAGCAGGAAGCTCAGGGCGGCAGCGCTGTAGGCCAGGGTGTCGGTGCCATGCAGCAGCAGCACGGCGTCATGGCCGCCTTCGACCACCGCCTCGACTATGCGGTCGCGCATCGCCAGCCACTGGGCCTGGGTCATGTTGGCGCTGTCGAGCAGCGGCAGCATCTCCTGGAAGGCGAACTGCGGAGCCGGCGCACCGCTGCTGGCCAGGTGCTCGCGCATGCGTGCCTCGAACCCGCCGGCGGGTGCCAGGCCCTCGGCCGTCTGCAGCATGCCGATGGTGCCGCCGGTATAGAGGACGAAGAGGTTGTTGACTGCGCTCATGCCGTGCCCTGCTCACTCGGGAATAAAACGGTGGGCCAGCATAACGCTGAATCAGGCTGCCATCGCGAGCCGATCCCACCAGAAAAACCTTGCCTGATACGAAGATGCCGCTTCCCCGCAGGGCGGAGAAGCGGCATCCGGTGCAGCGCGAAAGAGCGCTTAGCGGTGGCTTTCCGCCAGGCCGGCGGGGGCCTGCTGCGGCGCACTCTCGGACGCCTTGGCGACCGGCCAGGCGGCAGGGTCCAGGTCCAGGTCGGCGAACTTGCTGGCGTCGAACACCGGGGTGTCGATGCCGGCCTTGACCTGGGCGTCGTAGTCACGCATCAGGCGCATGCCGACCTTGAACAGCAGGGTGATGGCCACCAGGTTGACCACGGCCAGCAGGCCCATGGTGACGTCGGCGAAGCCGAACACGGTGGACAGGTCCTGCATGGAACCCCACAGCACCAGGGCCATGACCAGCGCGCGGTAGACGATCAGCAGGGCGCGCTTGGAGCTGAAGAAGCTCAGGGCGTTCTCACCCAGGTAGTAGTTGTAGACCAGGGTGGTGAAGACGAAGAGCAGCAGCGCCATGCTCACGAAGATGCGGCCCCACTCGCCCACTTCGGCCGCCAGGGCCGCCTGGGTGAGGACCACGCCGGCCATTTCGCTGCCCGGCTGGTAGACGCCGGAGAGCAGGATGATCAGCGCGGTGCTGGTGCAGATCAGCAGGGTGTCGATGAACACGCTGAGGGACTGCACGATGCCCTGGGCAGCGGGGTGCTTGACCTCGGCGACGGCAGCCACGTTGGGCGCGCTGCCCAGGCCGGCTTCGTTGGAGAACAGGCCACGCTTGACGCCCATGATGATGGCCGCACCGACGCCACCGGCGAAGGCCGGCTCGAGGCCGAAGGCGCTCTTGACGATCAGGGCCAGGGTGGCGGGAACCTCGGACAGGTTCATGCCGATGATCACCAGGGCCATGAGGATGTAGCCGCCGGCCATCACCGGAACCATCACGTCGGCCATGCTGGCGATGCGCTTGATGCCGCCGAAGACGATCATCCCGATCACGCCGACCAGGGCGATGCCGCTGATCCAGGTGGGCAGGCCGAAGGTGTCGTGCAGCGAAGTGGCCACGGTGAAGGACTGCACGGCGTTGAAGCCGAAGCCGAAGGTCACCAGCAGCAGGAACGAGAAGATCACCGCCAGCCAGCGCTGGCCGAGGCCGTGCAGGATGTAGAAGGCCGGGCCGCCACGGTAGGTGCCGTCCGCTTCGCGGCGCTTGTACAGCTGCGCGAGGGAGCACTCGAAGTAGCTGGTCGCCATGCCCAGCAGGGCCACCACCCACATCCAGAACACCGCGCCGGGGCCGCCGAGCATGATGGCCACCGCCACGCCGGCGATGTTGCCGGCGCCGACACGGCCGGCTACGGAAAGCATCAGGGCCTGGAACGAACTGAGCTGGCCTTCCTTGCGCTGCAGCGCCTGGCCGAAGATGCGGAACATGTCGCCGAAGTAGCGCAGCTGGACGAAGCGGGAGGCGAGGGTGAAGAAGAGTCCGAGGCCCACGAGGACCACGATCAGCAGCTTGCCCCAGAGGAAGTCATTGAGCAGATCGAGCATGGCGTTTCACCTGATCCAGTTTGTTGTTGTTCGGAGCGGCAGTGGATACGAACGTCACTGCGCCTGGAGGGTGGGCATGTTTGAGGAAGCACCCCGCCCGGGGCAATTTCGCAGCTTGTAACCACTTGTTGCGAGTTGACGCTATAATCGCGCCGCTCGCGTCAACTGGAGGGCCGGGAATTGTCGAACAATCTAGGTGCCAACCTCAAGTTGCTGTGCAGCCACTACCGCTCTATCTCCGAGGTTTGCCGCAAGCTTTCGATCAATCGGGCGCAGTTCAACAAGTACCTCAACGGCCAGAGCGTACCCACGGCTTACAACCTCAAGCGCATCGGCGATTTCTTCGGCGTCGAGGACTATGAACTCGGTATGCCGCCCGAGCCGTTCGCTCGCCTGATCGGCGCGCGCCGTCCCCACGACAGCAGTGTGCCCAGCGACGACCCGTTGTTGCAGCTGCTGCGGCCGCTGCGCGAGGAGTCCGGCAACCTGTCGCGCTACTGCGGCTACTACTTCGAATACTCCAACTGCATGTCGGTGCCCGGCACCATCCTGCTGTCGCTGGTGCATCTCTGGGAGGAGCGCGGCACCTTCCTCTTCGAGCGCCAGGAACGCCAGGAGCGCTCCAGCAGCACCGACGTGCAGGCCGAGGACTGGGTGCGTTGCCGCTACCTGGGCGCCGCCTTCCAGCTGCAGGACCGGGTGTTCCTGATGGACTACGAGTCGCTCACCGTCAACGAGATGAGCCAGACCATCCTCATCCCCAGCTTCAAGAGCCGCATCACCCGCCTCAACGGCCTGAAGACCGGCGTCTCCAGCGGCGACCGGCGCAACCCCGCCTGCACCCGCGTGGTGTGGGAATACCTGGGCCCGGAGATCAACCGGGTCAGCGCCTACCGCCAGGTGATGCTGTACCGCCCCGACGACCCGCGCATCGACGCCGACATCCGCCAGCGCCTGGATGTCGCGCCGTTGAAGAACGGGCTGTTCGAGATCGAGTGAGCGCAAGACCGCGGCACCGATGGACCGTCCATTTTCCGATCAAGGACCGAACCTCATGATTTCGCCTTCCCCCTCTGCCGCGCGCGGCGCCCTGCTGGCCTTCCTCCTGCTGGGGCTGACCGGCTGCGGCGGCCTCACCGGCAAGGGCTACCTCTTCACCCGCGACAGCCAGCCCCTGCAACTGAGCGAGGACGCGCAACTGCGCCAGGGCCACATCGAACTGGAGTTCCACCCCGACCCGATGTGGTCCGCCGACCTGCGGTTGCACAACGAACGCAGCGACTTCAGCGTCAGCGTGCCGTCGAGCGCCTATCAGGGCCGGTCCTTCTTCCTCGCCAGCCGGGAGAGCGGCCTGCGCTACGACATCCAGGCGCGCTGGCGCGAGTCGAAGGAGGACAAGGTGGAGCGCGACAGCAGCGAGAACTGCGTCGCTCCGGGCTTCTGCAGCAAGACGGTGCGCCGCCTCAAATGCGCCGGCAAGACCTACCGCAGCGGCACCGATCGCTATGAGAAGCACCTGGGTGACGAAGGCTGCCAGGAGGTGCTGGTGACCGAGAACGGCAACTTCCCCGACTGCCCGGGCACGCGCTCCGTGCGCAACCGCTATCAGATCTACCGACTGCTGGTGAGCCTGGAATTCACCGAGCCGGCCAACAAGCGCCAGCCGCTGGCCGAGTTCGACGGCGAAAGCCAGCGCAAGGAACGCCTGCTGGAGACCGTGGCCCAGGGCGCCTGCCGCACCTATTGAAGAAAGCGCTTCGCGGGTTGTAGGGGCTCGAGCTGCATTCCGAGGCACGCCGCACCCGGCGACCGTAGGGTGGACCCCGCTTCACCGGTCCACCGTCGCGGTACTTCAGGATGCCTCCCTGCTCGGCCAGTGCGCAGTGCCCCCTGTGGGAGCGGCTTCAGCAGCGAAGAATCTGCCACCCGAACAGCGTGGCAGGTGGCGATTGACTCCATCGCGAATGAATTCGCCCCCACGGGATTAGCAGTGGTGCTGGGTTGGGCTCCGCTCGGTGGATAAAAGAGCGTTATCCACCCTACCCAGCGCGATGCTCCTCGGTTCGGGCGACGCTCGAGGCCACCTGTGGAAGCGGCTTCGCCTTCAGAACCCCATCTGCCACTGGGCGACGATGGCGTGGTTCTGCGCGTTGCCGCCCAGCTCGCCGCTGTAGCCCAGGCCCACGCTCTGGGTGCTGCTCAGGCCGATGTCGAAGCCGGCGTCCAGCAGCAGGCTGTTGCGGTCCAGGGCGCTGCCCTCGACGCTGAAGGCGCTGCCGCCGCTGAGGAAGGACTGGCGGGTGCTGCTGTCGACGTTGCCGTACACATGGCGCCAGGCCACCGACAGGCGTGGGGTGAAGGCCATGCCGTTGTCCAGGGTGTCGAGGCGGGCGATGCGCACGCCGAAGGTGCTGGTGAGGTTGCCCTGGTCCTGGTCGTCCACGTGCAGGGCCGCGGCGCCGCCCTTCTCGTCGTAGCTGTCGCGGGCGTAGTACTGGTAGCCGATGCCGGCGAAGGGTTCGGCCTGCACATTGCCGCTGCCCATGGCGTAACCCACCTCGGTGAAGGCCTGGACGCTTTCGGCGTCGTAGCGGCCGCGCAGGTGGTCGGTGAAGCCGCCGAAGGCCACCTCGCGTTTGCTGTCGCCGTCGTGACGGCTGTAGGCGGCGCCCAGGCGCAGGGCCACCGGGCCGTCCTGGCGCAGGCCGTAGACGCCCAGGTGCAGGCTGTCGACGTCGCCCTCGAAGCTGCTGCCGGCCTCCAGGTCGGTACGCGAGTAGCCGCCCAGCACGCCCAGGCGCCAATCGCCGCCCATGGCCCAGTCGGCGCCGACCACGGCGCCACGGGTGTCGCTGTCCAGGTCGTGGCCGCCCTGGCTGCCGTCGAGGTTGCCGTGGCTGCCCAGGGCCTGGACCCAGAGGCGGCCGCGGGCGGACGGGTCGTTGAGGTTGCGGGCATCCGCCGGCACGCCGGTGGCGGCCAGCAGCGGGCCGTCTGCGACGTTCAGTGAACTCTGCAGGTTGCCGCCGAGGCCGCCGCTGAAGGATTGCAGGGCGCCGAGCATGGCGCCGCTGACCTGGCTGGTGCTGCCCAGGGTGCTGCCGGCCAGGCTGGCGTTGTTCGGTGCGGCCAGTTGCTCGAGGGCCTGGCGGGCTTCGCCGGCGCTGCTGGTGACCAGGGCGTTGTACAGCTGCGGGCTGTTCTGGGCGCTGATGCTGCCGGCGGCATTGGCACCGTTGCCGTTGCCGGCCATGTCGGCGAAGGCGACGTCGTTGCGGGTCAGGTCCAGCTCCACGCCGTCGGCTTCGTAGCGCAGGGTCGGGGTGAGGAAGGCGAAGTTGCTGGTGACGCCGGCGAAGCGGCCACTGACGCCGTCGGCGGCCTGGATCACCTGGTAGTGGCGGGTGTTCGGGTAGGTGCCGGCGCTGGCGCGCACCTCCAGGCGGGCGCCGTCGAGGGCCACGTGCCCGTCGGCCAGCAACGGGCTGTGGCTGCCGTCGGCTGCGACGGCGAAGGCCAGGGTGGAGCCGGCGGCCAGGTCGAGGTTATCCACATGGCCGCCGCCGGCGTAGGTGGCGCCCGAGGCGACGCTCAGGGTGCCGCCGATGCGGCCGAGGTTGACCAACTCGGCGCCGGCGAGCACCTCGCCGCCTTCGCTGAAGTCTTGCGTATCCAGGGTCCAGCGGCCGGCGCTGACCTTCAGCCATTCGAAGTGGGCGCTGTTGCCGAAGCTGCCGCCGTCGACGTCGTCCAGGGTCAGCACGTCGCGACCGGCGCCGCCGTCCACCAGGCCGACGAACTGGCTGCCGCTGCGCAGGGTCAGGCTGTCGGCGCCGCCGCCCAGGTCCAGGGCCGCGCCGCCGGTGCTGCTGATCAGGCCGCCGTTGATCACGGTGTCGTTCCTGTCGCCGATGATGCGCACGGCATCGCCGCCCAGGCCGAGGATCTGCCCGAAGTTCTCCAGGTAGGTGGCATAGGGCGCGCCGCCTGTGGCGCTGTCGTCGATGAGGATGGCGTTGGCCGCGCCGCTGATGGTGGCGCCAGCGCGGTTATAAATGGTGCCGCCGCCCATGGCGATGCCTTCGCTGGTGTTGGCTGCGCCGTCCTTGAAGCCGCCGGCGCCGGTGCCTTCGATGATGCCGTGGTTGTCGATCCAGCCTTCGCCGTCGATGTCCACGCCATCGCCGTCACCGTCGGGCACCAGGCCGCTGTAGGCGCCGGTGATGCGCCCGTAGTTGGTGACGCGACCATTGCCGTCGGAGCCGAAGCCCGAGCCGTTGCGGCCGATGACCACGCCGCCCGCGTAGTTGATCAGCTCGGCGCCGACATCGGTGGTGATGCCGTGGCGCCCGCCGGAGAGGGTGCCGTGGTTCTCAACCTTGCCGCCGGTGGAGGCGTCGAAGTCGATGCCGTCGAACTTGGCGTCGGCGTTGGTCATGTCACCGCTGCTGATCTCGCCATAGTTGGTGATGGTGGCGTTGTTGCCGACGCGCATGGCGTCTTCGCGCACGCCGCGGATCAGGCCGGTGGCGCGGTTGGTGATGTCGATCTGCACATTGGTCTTGAGGTCCTTGAGCATGATCGCGCGGTCGGTCTGGGAAATGAGGGTGCCGGCGTTATCGATGGTCACGTGGGTACCGGCCAGGTCGCCGCTGATGCGGATGCCCTGCTTGGAGGCGTCGATGGTGGCGCCTTCGCGGTTGATGATCTGGTAGGTGCGCGAGGGGTTGCTGCCCGAGCTGTCGAGGCCGCGATCGCCCGTGGACTTGATCAGGCCGCTGTTGTCGACGACCACGCCGGCGCCACTGGTGGCGTTCTTCAGCTCCACGCTCTTGCCGCTGGTGGTGATGCTGCCGCTGCTGCCCACCTGCAGGGTGGTTTCCCCGGTGAGCACCTGGCCGGTGGTGGTGGCGGTGTCCACGTTGACGGTGGCGGCACCGGCGAAGGAGGAGAAACCGGTCAGGGCGAGGGCGACGCAGCGGGCGAGCGGAGACAGCGTGCGGTTCATGGCGGCAACCTTGTTCGTGATCTTGTTGGTTGGCCGCTGTTTATAAGGAAGAAGTCTTACGGTTTCGTAACAGAAGGGTTACGGGAATAAGGGAGCTTTTTCTTGATGGGCTCCCGTTTACGTGGGGGCTGATTCGAATGGGCTGGGCGGCGAAGCGAAACCCTTGTGCATCAGGTGCGCAGGTTTTCGTGTTCGTAGGATGGGTAGAGCGAAGCGAAACCCATGCGGGTATGGGGTACTCCGCAATGATGGGTTTCGTACCTCTACCCATCCTACGAGGCGTGGCCCGCCGTTAGGATTTTCTGAAGTCCTCCAGGCGGCGCTTCTGCCGGCCGTCGGCATCGAAGTTATCCACAGCCAGCCAGGCCTCGAAGGCATCGCGTATCGCCGGCCATTCCTTGTCGATGATGGAGAACCAGGCGGTGTCGCGGTTGCGGCCCTTGATCACCATGTGCTGGCGGAACAGCCCCTCGTAGGTGAAGCCCAGGCGCTCGGCGGCGCGCATGGAGCGGGCGTTGAGGGCGTTGCACTTCCATTCCAGGCGGCGGTAGCCGAGCTCGTCCATGGCCAGGCGTGCCAGCAGCCAGACCGCCTCGGTGGAGGCGGGCGAGCGCTGCATGGGGGCACCGAAGGCGATGTGGCCGATCTCGATGCAGCCGTCGTTGGGGGCGATGCGCAGGTAGCTGAGCAGGCCCACGGCGCGGCCGCTGGTGCGGTCGATGACGGTGAAGAACAGCGGGTCGGCGCTGGCCTGGTTGCCCGCCAGCCAGGCGTCGAAGGCCGCGCGCTCGGGGAAGGGGCCGTAGGGCAGGTAGCTCCACAGCGCCGGGTCGTGGCCGGGCCCTTGCAGGGCCTGCCAGAGGTCGTCGCCGTGACGCGCGGGTTCCAGTGGCTCCAGGCCTACGTAAAGGCCCTCGAGCGGGGCGCGGGCCGGGGCGGGTACGGGGTGCCAGTCGAGTTGCGCTTCCTGGGTCATGGGAGGGGCCTCAGAGGATCTTGCGGTATTGGAGGAAGCCGGAACGGTCGGCGATGCGGTCGTACAGCTGCATGGCGTCGGTGTTGGTCTCGTGGGTCAGCCAGTGCACACGCGAGGCGCCGGCGGCACGGGCCTGGGCGTAGACGTGCTGGATCAGCGCGCGGCCGATGCCGGCGCCGCGCAGGCCGTCCTGTACGTAGAGGTCCTGCAGGTAGCAGTAGTCGCCCACCGTCCAGCAGGAGCGGTGGTAGATGAAGTGCACCAGGCCCACGGCGCGGTCGCCCTGCCAGGCCAGGGCGGCGTGCATGGGTTCGGTGCCATCGAGGAAGCGCCGCCAGGTCTGCCCGGTGGTGTCGGCGGCGATCTCGGTCTTGTAGAAACGCTGGTAGCCCTGCCACAGCGGCAGCCAGGCTGCATGGTCGGCGACGCTGGCCGGGCGGATTTCGAGGGACATGCTGCTTCCTTGTCGTGGTGGGTCAGAGTGAGGGGGCCATGCGCCGGGCCAGCTCGCGATCACGCTCGTCGGCGCTGCCGGCCAGGCCTTCGCGCACGCCGGCCTGGTCGGCCTGGCTGCGGTTCTGGCCGAGCTTCCATTTGCCTTCGATACGGCGGATGGGCAGGGCGAAGCCGACGATGGCGCGCAGCATGGCGTCGATGTAGTCGCGGGGTGCGTCGCCGAGCGCCCAGGGCTGCGGGCGCCCGGCCTCGTGCTGGTCGCTGAGGCGGCCGACCAGGTGCAGCAGGCGCTCGGCGTCGTCGAACACCTCGGCCTGGCCGTAGGCGTGCACGGCGATGTAGTTCCAGGTCGGCACCACCTTGCCGTGCTCGGCCTTGGCGGCGTACCAGGCGGGGCTGACGTAGGCGTCCGGGCCGTTGAACACCACCAGCGCCTCGGCGCCGTCGGCCAGCGCGCGCCACTGCGGGTTGGCCCGGGCGATGTGACCATGGAGGGTGCCGTACTCGCCGTCGCCGGTTTCCAGCAGCAGCGGCAGGTGGCTGGCCACCAGCCCGTCGGCACCCTGGCACACCAGGGTGGCCAGGCGGCTCTGGCGCATCTGCAGGTGCAGTTCGGCGAGGTCTTCCCGGCGGAAGGAGGCGGGCAGGTACATGGCGAATCTCCTGGCGTGATGGACGCATCCTAGGCAGGATATTGGCCCGTTGTAAGATCCATTTCCTGCCACTTCCATAGGTCCAATCCATGCCGATTGCCGTGCCGCTCCCCGTCGATCTTTCCGGCATCCGCCTCGATGCGCGCCAGGGCCTGGCCCGCCAGCTCTACGAGGGGCTGCGCGAACGCATCCTCGATGGGCGCCTGCAAAGCGGCACGCGGCTGCCGGCGAGCCGGGACCTGGCGGCCTTGCTGGGCATCTCGCGCAACACCGTGACCCGCGCCTTCGACCAGCTCTACGCCGAGGGCTACGTGGAGGGCCGCATCGGTGATGGCACCTACGTGGCGGAGTTATCCGCAGCCCCGCGCGCTGCGCCGCCCCTGCCGGTGCGGGCGGCTGCCAGCGGGGCGTTGTCACGCCTGGACACGCATCACCTGAAGCCCCCGCTGAGCGGGCCGCCACGGGCCTTCCGCGTCGGCGTGCCGGCCTTCGACCTGTTCCCCTTCCAGACCTGGGCGCGGCTCTCGGCACGCTTCTGGCGCAAGCCCTCGCCCGCGCGCCTGGGCTATGGCGACCCCGCCGGTGACTGGCAGCTGCGCGAGCTGATCGCCGCCTACCTGCGCAACAGCCGTGGGCTGCATTGCGACCCGGCGCAGGTGATCGTCACCTGTGGCGCCCAGCAGGCCATCAGCCTCTGCGCGCAGCTGCTGGTGGAGCCGGGGGACCGGGTGGCCATCGAGAACCCCGGCTACCGCGCCGCCGGCCATGCCTTCGCGGTGGCCGGCGCGCAGCTCGCCGGCATCCCGGTGGACGCCGAAGGGCTGGATACCGCCGCCCTGGAGCGGGCCGGGGATTGCCGCCTCGCCTACGTCACGCCGTCCCACCAGTACCCCACCGGGGTGACCCTGTCCCTGGCGCGGCGCCTGGAGCTGCTGGACTGGGCCGAGCGCCACGATGGCTGGATAGTCGAGGACGACTACGACGGCGAGTACCGCTACAGCGGCACGCCCCTGGCCCCCCTGGCGGCGCTGGACCGGCAGGGCCGGGTGCTCTATGTCGGCACCTTCTGCAAGATCGCCTTCCCGGCCTTGCGCCTGGGCTACCTGGTGCTGCCGCCGGCCCTGGTGGAGCCCTTCGCCCGGCGCCGCGCGCTGGACATGCGCCACTCGGAGATCGGCACCCAGGCGGTGATGGCCGAGTTCATCGCCGCGGGGCACTTCCAGCGTCACATCCGCCGCATGCGTGCCGCCGCCCTCAGCCGCCGCGACGCGCTGCTGGCCGGCTGGCCTGTGGATATCCCCGGTTGCGCGCCGATGCCGGCGGTGGACGCCGGGCTGCACCTGTGTGTGCGGGTCGGCAGCCTGGCCCGCGAGCATGAGCTGATCGCGGCGGCCGACGAGGCCGGGGTCGAACTCACCGGGCTCAGCAGCTACTGGCTGCCGGGGGACGAGCCGCCTGTGGATAACCGCGCGGGACTGGTGCTGGGCTTCGCCGCCGTGCCCGAGGCGGAGATCGCCAAGGCGCTGGCGGCGTTGCGCAAGGCGTGGAGGCTGTAACCGGCAGGTGTGGGGGGCACTTGTGGGAGCGGCTTCAGCCGCGAAAAGGCTTGCAGCCCGCTGGATAGCCCCAGGTGGCTGCGGCTTCGTCGCGAATGAATTCCACGGGGTGAGCAGAGGTGCTGGGATCGGCTCCGCTTGGTGGATAAGAAGAGCGTTATCCACCCTTGTATCTCGACTAATACCTCCACAGGGGTAATAGTCCCCGACTGATCATCGGGGGAGGGGCTGGAAGTCGTATCCACCCTTAGGCCGCGAGCCTGCAACGTAGATAGTGCTCCGCCCC